>SBGC01000028.1 GCA_006226985.1 Bacillota bacterium
CAATTCATTATCTTTTCCCAAAGATTTCAACCCATAAAATTCAACAGGGTTTAAAGAAAACAACATGGGCAGGACGCTTAGAAGAGATTGCACCTAGGATCTATATTGATGGTGCACATAATACCCATGCCATTGATGCACTCAAATCACTTTCTGAAACAACATTCAAGCACAGAAAAATATTTGTATTATTTAGTGCACTTGGAGATAAAGATATTCCAGGAATGATTAAGTCGATGAAAGCATTTGCTCACCAGATTTATCTCACATCATTTCCCGATATACGTTATCAAGACTTATCGATCTATCAAAAAGAAGCAGATGATTTCATCGATCAACCACTTGAGGCAATTAAAAAAATCTATCAAAAAATGGATAGTCAAGACATCTTACTTATCACAGGATCTCTTCATTTTGCAGGTTACATGAAGTCCATTGAAAAAGACATAAAGGCAGCTATTTTGTAGCTGTCTTTTTCATTCAAAAAACCAAATGAAAACAAAAATGAAAACATTCTGAAAAATCACCTCATTTTTTCAAATGTTTGTCCTTGAAATTATCGCTTTATAAAGCCATTATTTTGGGGTAAAAAAAATCATGAAATTTTTTATGAAAATATGCTTGCATTTTCAAAAAAAAGGTATATAATTTTTTATTGTAAAAATAAAATAAAATGGAGGGTACCGCCTGTGGACAAAAAAGTGATTATTGAGTTGTCTCATATCACGAAACAATTCGACGATGATATCGTTGTTGATGACTTAAATTTAAAGATTTACGAAAATGAGTTTATCACTCTTTTAGGACCATCTGGATGTGGAAAAACAACCACACTCCGAATGATTGGTGGATTTGAAAAACCAAATGCAGGTGAGATTATCATTAACGGTAAAGTATTTAATGATCTTCCTCCATATGCAAGACCTATTAATACTGTCTTTCAAAAGTATGCATTATTCCCACATTTAAATGTGTTTGAAAATGTGGCATTTGGCTTAAGAAATCGCAGTGAAGATTATTTAATTAAGTTTTATCAACTTGAAAACGTCACTGATAAAAAAGCTTTAAAACAAACTATAAATGATAAGATTAACACATCGGTTGTTGAAGCTTTAAAGCTTGTGAAATTAACAGGATTTGAAAAGAGAAAGATTACACAAATCTCAGGTGGACAAGCACAACGTGTTGCACTTGCGCGTGCAATCGTGAATAAACCACAAATCTTATTACTTGATGAACCACTTGCAGCACTTGACTTAAAATTACGTCAAAACATGCAATATGAATTAAAAGAAATGCAACGTAAATTAGGCATTACCTTTATCTTTGTCACACATGACCAAGAAGAAGCGATGACGATGAGTGATCGTATCGTTGTCATGAAAGATGGTTTAATCCAACAAATGGGTACACCAAAACATATTTATAATGAACCTGTTAATCGTTATGTTGCTAATTTTATTGGTGAATCAAATATTCTTCCTGGCACATATGTGAAAAAAGACTTAGTGAACTTTATGGGTGTTGACTTCAAATGTACGGGTTATGAATTTGCTAACAATGAACCATGCGATGTTGTCATTCGTCCAGAAGATTTTGATGTGGTCGACTTAGATCAAGCAAAACTTACAGGAACAGTTAAAGAAGCCATTTTTAAAGGCGTTCATAATGAATTAACTGTGGATGTCAAAGGTATTGAACTTTTTGTTAATACGTATGAATCCTATCAAGTTGGCGATGCTATTGGTTTAAAAGTAGACCCTTATGAGATTCATTTAATGAAGGTAGAAAACCATGAACAAGGAGTTTAAGATACTCGCCAAACCGTATTTAGTCTGGCTATTATTACTTGCTATTTTACCGATGCTTGTGATGATTATCTTATCATTTGTTTTTTCTGAAGGATTATCATTTGATGAAGCGTCTTTCTCATTTCGCGCATTTCAACTGCTTTTAGATAGTTCAACATTGGTTGCATTTAGAAATAGCATGATTTTTGCACTACTAACAACAGTGATTTCTTTTGTCTTAGGTTATTTCGTTGCCTATAATGTCTTCAAGTCTAAATTTAAAAATAAGTTCTTAATTTTAACCATCTTTATATTACCGATGTGGTCGAACCTATTACTTCGTACAGAAGCATTAGGAAATTTAATGGGTGGAAATAATATTTTAACCGATATCTTTGGATCATTTTTCTTCCTCGATATTAAAGGTTCATCACTTGCAGTCATTATTGGCTTAGTGTTTACCTATTTGCCTTTTATGATTTTACCGATTTATACAGCCTTAGAAAAAATTGACTATTCATTAGAAGAAGCAGCACTTGATTTAGGTTTAACAGAAATGCAAAAGTTCTGGAAAGTGATTTTCCCACTTTCACTTAAGGGCGTTGCTACGGGATCGATCTTAGTCTTCTTACCATCCATGAGTGGATTTGCTATTCCAGAGATTCTTGGTGAAGGTAATATCTTGCTTATTGGTAATATTATTGAACAAGCGTTCAGAAATATGGACTATAATTTTGGTTCTCTCTTATCTGTTGTGATCTTAGTCTTTATCTTAGGTGCCCTTCTAATTGTCAGCAAGGTTGATAAGGAAGGAGAGACATTATTATGACAAACTATCCAGTAGCTACACTTGAAGAATATGGCTATAAAGATTATGGCAAGCTCAAGAAAGTTTATAAAATCGCATCGAGAGTTCTTGTCGGTATCATTGTCTTTATGCTTTATATCTCGATTATTATGTTAGCTTTACAATCGTTTAATTCAAGTACGAACGTTCAAAGCTTTGGAACATTTACATTAAAATGGTATTTCAATATGTTTGAACTAAGAAGCTTGGCATCAGCAATTAGAAATACACTTGTAACAAGTTTGGTTGCGACCTTACTAGCAACCATACTTGGTACATTAATTGCTGTTGGTATTTACTCATTTGAAAAGAAGAGACGTCAACAAATCATGTTATTCAATAATATTCCTTTATTGAATGCTGATATTGTAACTGGTATTTCCTTAATGCTTGTCTTCTCATTATTATTACCGATCTTCCCATACATCTTTGGACCTACAACGATGATTTTAGCGCATTTATTCTTTACACTTCCTTACGTGATTTTAAGTGTTTTACCTAAATTAAAAGAAACAGATCCTAACCTTATGGATGCTGCACTTGATTTAGGTGTTAAACCTTTTAAAGCACTTCATAAAGTCATTGTTCCTGCGATTACTGCAGGTATCTTCAGTGGAATGCTATTAGCATTTACAATGAGTGTTGATGACTTCGTAATCAGTTATTTTACAACAGGTAATGGTTTTGATAATCTATCGATTTGGGTATATGGCTCGATTGGTAGAAGAAACTTAAATCCATCGGTTTATGCATTTAGTACATTACTTACACTCGTCACATTAGGTATACTTCTTACTTATCAACAAATTATGCAAAAGGGGAAAAAGAAAAATGAAAAGATATAGACGTATCTTAATCCTCTTAGTGATTGCTTTCGTTCCAATACTCCTTTCAGGTTGTCAGTCACAACGTGTGCTTCTCATTCTAAACTGGGGAGAATACATGAATGATGATTTAATCGTTGAGTTTGAAGAATTATACGATGTTGAAGTCAAAGTATCACTTGCAGACTCCAACGAACTCTTTTATTCCAAGTTAAAGAGTGGAACAACGGCATATGACTTAATCTTACCTTCCGATTACATGGTTGAAAAGATGATGCAAAAAGGACTTATTCAAGAAATCCAATTTGATAAACTAACAAACTATGATCCGATTAATAATCCATATTTACAAGGTTTAGAAAAGATTAGAGACGGTATGGTTGATGGTAGTGAAAATTATCATGTACCTTATTTCTGGGGAACCTTTGGTTTAATGTATAACAAACGTGTTGAAGGTCTTGAAGAAGCCCTAGAAACACATCAATGGCAAGCTTATTTCGATAAATCACTACAACCTCTAGGAACACGCTCAGGTATGTATGACGTTCCTCAATATGCATATGGTACCTCTATGTTATTCTTAGATGAAGATCCAAATGTCGTCACTGATGAAAAACTTGCATTATCTCAAGATATTTTAATTGATGCTGGCTTTGAAATTTGGGCAGACGATCAACTTAAAAAAGATATTCAAAATGATAATCTTGATTTAGCATTCGTATGGACTGGTGACTTCCTAGATGTCTTTTATACAGATTTAGCAGATGGTAAGGCATACGATGAGATTCCTTATAACATCTTTATTCCTGATACAACGTTTGCGTTTATGGATGCATTTGTTATACCTAAAAATGCTAGACATGTTGATTTAGCACATGAATTCATTAATTTCTTCTTAGATCCTAGAGTCGCTTATGATAATGCTTCTGTGATTGGATATGCAACACCACTTCAAAATACCTATGACATGATTGTTAATTATGATGGTACAGAAGCAGATGAAGATTTCCAGTGGAAGACTGACTGGGCAAGAGCTTATCAAGAATATTATGAAGATACACCTGATTTTACAGGAATTCCGTTTGCAAATTTAGATCAACTCACCATTTCTAAGTTAAACTTAATGGTCAACAACGTTAAAACAGATTAAAAAATGATGCATGGACTTAGGTTCATGCATTTTTTTTATGACAATCTTATCTTTTATCGCTTATAATTTGATTATAGAAGGGATGTGGTTGTGTGTTTTTGTTTGATTCTCAATATGAAACATTTAAGATGTTTGGTCTATCTCATTTTATAGCTATTTTCTTTTTTATCGGTTTTACCGTCTTTATGAGTTTAAAACGTGATGTTTTAGGTAAGAATTTTAGGATCTTTATGCACAGGATTGTACCTATTTCAATGATTATATTAGAAATTACATTCTTTATTTGGCGTGTTGATATGTTTGGCTTTGATACAGAGTTTTTACCTCTTGGTGTATGTGCTATCTCAATGATTGTCACATCGATTGCGTTGCTTATCGATAGTGAGAAATTAATTAAATTTATTTTTCCTTGGGCAACAGCTGGTGCACTTATTTCTTTAGTGATTGCGAATCAAACCTATCAGTTTCCACATTTTAGATATGTTCATTACTTTTTCAATCACGGTTTCTTTTTAATGGGTAATTTATATTACTTAATTGTGAGAAGAGTAAAAATGAGTTATTTAGATTTTTGGAAGTCAGGGGGACCTCTGCTCATTTATACAGCCATCATTTATCCCATTAACTTTCTACTCGATGATAACCACTTATTCTTAAGACATGTCCCTGATGAAGCACAAGCATTTTATAGTTTTTTAGGTGATTTTTGGGTAGTTGGTTTCATCTTATCGATTGTTTTACTCATCCACATTATTTACTTTATAACGAACTATAGTTATAAATGGATTAAACCTGTCAATTAAAAGTAATATTTAACACCTTTTTCTAAGATAGATTAGAAAGAGGTGCTTTTTTATGTACATTGTTAAAGACATGCCAAAAGAAGAAAGACCACGGGAAAGACTTTTATCACAAGGTGTTAAAGCGTTATCCAATGAAGAGTTGCTTGCGATTATTTTGAGAACAGGTAGAAAGGATTTGTCAGTCATTGAATTATCAAAAAATGTTTTATATCACTTAGAAACATTAAGTGACTTAAAAAATATGAAAGCAGAAGAACTGATGCTAGTTTCAGGAATTAAAGAAGCGAAAGCTTGTACACTCATTGCAGCTATTGAACTAGGTAGAAGACTTTCTCAAAAAGTCGTTATACCTAAGAAAAAAATAGAATCAGTTTATGATGTTTACTATTTATTTGCTCCTGAAGTCGCACACTTAACTCAGGAACATTTTATGTGCATCTATTTAAATACAAAAAGTGAAATCATCAAATCAGAAACACTATTTATTGGAACAGTCAATCAAACATTGATTCACCCAAGAGAAATCTTTCGACAAGCAGTCAAAATATCTGCTTCTGCGATTATTTTTGTTCATAATCACCCAAGTGGTGATGCGACACCATCCAAAGCAGATATCAAAGCAACCGAACAATTAAGAGATGCATCACTACTCATGGGGATTGATCTTGTTGATCATATCATTATTGGTCATTTTGAATGCTATAGTTTAAAGGAACAAAAGAAGTATAAAATTTAGTAAAATCTTCTTAATCCATCTTTGATGGCTATGATATAATGGAGAAAAGGATGTGGTTAACATGAAGAAAAAGGAATCGACAAAACTCTTTTGGTATGCGTTATCACTTGGATTTATTATTTTATTTATTTTGATCTTACTATCATCGATACTTGATGTTGGTGATCGTTTAAGAACCATATCACCAATTTTAGAGTACAGCTTCTATGGATTAGCTGTTATTTTGGTTTATGTCTTAATCTTAAGACCTGTCCATATTATTCTTTTTTCACCTTCATTTTCAGTCGAAACATCACTTGATCCAGATTCAAATCATAACTTTCAAGTCTATAAAAGAGTCGCTAAACGTTTGATTGCTCAAGGCAATCTCCCAGAAGAAGAAGTTACGAAGCTAAAAGCTTCAATGAATTCATCTGCTGAACTTAGACCTGCTTTATATCATGCATATAATAAAGTTGTTAAAAAACAAATGAACCAAGTCATTAAAAAGAATGCGAAAACAGTCATGATTTCAACAGCTATTTCACAAAATGGACGTCTTGATTTCTTTACAATCATTGTTGTGAATTTAAAAATGATTAAAGAACTTGTTGTGATGTGTGGATTTCGCCCAACGTTTAAGAATCTTTCAAAACTAACGATTAATGTGTTTACTACAGCACTCATTGCTGAAGGTTTAGAAAATATGGATTTAAATGATTTACTCCCATCATCAACAATGAACATGTTAGGAGAGATTCCTTTAGTGAAACCTGTTGTTTCATCTGTTGTTCAAGGTATGTCCAATGCACTCCTTACACTTCGTATCGGTATTGTTACGCGTAAATATCTCTTTAGTGATGCAAAAGAGATTACAAAAGAAGAAATTAGAAGAAATGCACTCCTTGAAGCTGCTAAGATGTTACCATCTGTTTTAGGTGATGCACTGCTTATTTTACCGAAGAAAATTGCTGCACTTTTTAAGAAACCAGTGAAAGAAGAACATGTTGAATAAATATTCAGGGTACAGGACTAACTTTTAGTTAGTCTTTTATTTTAAGGAATCTTCATACACATGAATGTAAATTTTTCACTTTAAACACAAAATTAGCCTTTACATACATAATTATTAAGGTTATAATGTTTATATAAATAGG
>SBGC01000093.1 GCA_006226985.1 Bacillota bacterium
ACTTGTCTTGCTACTTCATAATGTTCTTTACCAACGATGTGTGGAGCAAGCGCTCTTGACGTTGAAGCAAGTGGATCAACTGCTGGATAAATACCTATTTCTGTTAATTTTCTTGATAAGTTTGTGGTTGCATCTAAGTGATTAAATACTGTAGATGGTGCAGGGTCTGTATAGTCATCTGCAGGGACATAAACAGCTTGAATAGATGTAATGGATCCATTTTTAGTTGATGTAATACGTTCTTGTAATCGGCCCATTTCAGTTGCGAGTGTAGGTTGGTAACCTACAGCTGATGGCATACGTCCTAAAAGTGCAGATACTTCACTACCTGCTTGAATGAAACGGAAAATATTGTCAATGAAGAGTAGAACGTCCGTCTTTTCTTCATCTCTAAAATGTTCAGCCATTGTTAAACCCGTTAGGGCAACTCTCATTCTTGCTCCTGGTGGCTCATTCATCTGACCAAACACGAGTGCTGTCTTATTAATAACACCCGATTCTGTCATTTCTGAATATAATTCATAACCTTCTCTTGTACGTTCACCAACTCCGGCAAATACCGAAATACCTGCACGTTCTTGTGCAATATTATGAATTAATTCTTGAATTAATACCGTTTTACCAACACCAGCACCACCGAATAAACCAATTTTACCCCCCTTAATATATGGGGCAAGTAAATCGATGACTTTAATACCTGTCTCTAAAATTTCAACTTCGCTTGATAAGTCATGAAATTCTGGAGATGGTCTGTGAATGGATAATTTTGTTGATTCTTCAAATTTCGCACCATCATCAATCGGTTCACCAAGCACATTAAAAATGCGTCCAAGAACGGATTTGCCGACAGGTACCATAATAGGTGAACCTGTTGCATTAACCACTAAATCTCTTTTTAAACCTTCTGTAGGTTCTAAAGCGATGGTTCTAACAACATGGTCGCCAAGATGTAGAGATGTTTCCAAGGTCACAGTTTTATCTTTATCGACTTCAACAACGAGTGCTTCATAAATACTAGGAAGTTCATTTTCAAAATAAACGTCAACTACTGGACCGATGACTTGTGTAATTTTACCTTTCATAGCTTACTCCTTTCTTAAACGTTCGAGCCATTGACAACGTCAATGATCTCTGAAGTAATTTCTTGTTGTCGTGCACGGTGATAAATCGTATGCAAGCGTTCAACAATATCATTTGCATTATCAGTTGCATTTTTCATCGCAATCATTCGTGCTGCATGCTCTGATAATTTTGCATCTGCTAATGCTTTAAAAATAGATGATTCAATAAAAATATTTGTTGTTTGATCTAAGACAATATCCGGAGACACATCGTAGATATATTCTTCGCGATACATCTCTGGTTTTTCAAAGACAATCGGAAGGATGGTTTCTTTTTTAACAACCTGTGTTGCTGTGTTGATATAGTGATTATGGTATAAAGTGACTTCATCAATATATCCACTTACAAACACATCTTTAATCAATGTTGCATATGATCTAAAGAACATGGTTGTAATGTCATCACGATTATATATGATCTCATTATTGATTAAAGGTAAGTTCCTTTTTTGAGCAAAATAATACCCTTTTTTGCCCAGTACAAAGACTTGATAGGAATCCTTTGGTAAATCCTTCGTTTCCTCTAAAAAGGCTTTAAATAGCTGATTATGATAGCTTCCACATAATCCTCGATCTGATGTAATAAGTACATAGAGTCTACGCTTTACATCATGTAGGGAGGTAATGCGATTTGATTCTTCTAAGTGGCCATCCGCATACTTTAAAATGTCATGTATTTTTGAAACAAACGATTTGGATTGATTAAGGAGTTCCGTTGATTTTTTAATCTTAGATAATGCGATATTATGCATCGCTTGTGTAATTGCAGCAGTCTTATTGATTGCTGTCATTCTAAGTTTAATCTCCTTTAAACCCATTAGACTAACCTCTTGAGTCCGTTTATGAATTTATCTAGGTCTTTTGTATCCGGTAAACTCTTTGTATCAACTAAGTGCTTTTTAATCTTGATACCAAGTTCATTCATATCTAAACCTTGTGTGATTTCATGTTCTAATTGTTTAACTTGTTCTATATTTAAATCATCCATTAATCCTGAAGAGAGTGCATATATTGTCACAATCTGCGTAGGCATTTGAATGAGTTCATGAACATCTTGTTTTAATATTTCAACTGTCTTGCGACCTCTTTCCAAACGCTTTTTAGCACTTGCATCAAGATCAGATCCGAATTGTGCGAATGATTCTAGTTCGCGGTAGTTAGCAAGGTTAATACGAAGCGTTCCGGCAACTTTCTTCATACCCTTCCATTGTGCAGCACCACCTACACGAGATACTGATAGACCTGCGTTAATCGCTGGACGAATCCCTGAGTAGAACAATTCTGCTTCAAGGAAGATTTGACCATCTGTAATCGAAATAACGTTTGTTGAAATATATGCTGAGATGTCTCCTGCTTTTGTTTCAATGATAGGAAGTGCAGTGATTGAACCACCACCTAGTTTATCATTTAGTCTTGCAGAACGCTCTAAGAGTCTTGAATGGAGATAGAAGACATCTCCTGGATAAGCTTCTCTTCCTGGTGGGCGTCTAAGAAGGAGTGATAATTCACGATATGCCACAGCATGTTTTGATAAATCATCATAAATGATTAAAACATCTTTTCCTTGTTTCATGAAGTATTCGCCCATTGTGACACCTGCAAATGGTGCTAAGTAAAGAAGCGTTCCTTCGTTGGATGCACCTGCGGTAACGACAATCGTATAATCCATAGCTTGATGTTGATTAAAGAGTTGAACAAGCGTAGCAACCGACGATTCTTTTTGTCCGATAGCAACATAGATACAAATCACATCTTTACCTTTTTGATTTAAGATTGTATCAACTGCTAATGTTGTTTTCCCTGTTTGTCTATCCCCAATAATGAGTTCTCTTTGTCCGCGTCCAATTGGTACTAATGCATCAATAACTTTGATACCTGTTTCCATGGATGCGTTAATAGAACCTCTTTGCATAACCCCTTCAGCTCTCTTTTCTACTGGCATGAAGGTTTTTGCATTAATAGGTCCTAGTGCATCAAGGGGTTCTCCTAGAGGATTTACGACACGACCAAGTAATTCTTCACCAACGGGTACTTCAAAAATACGTTTGGTGGTCTTAACTAAGTCGCCTTCTTTAATTTTTTCTGTATTTCCTAAAAGAATAACACCGACGTGATGTTCTTCAAGGTTAAAAACAAGTCCTTTGACGTGGTGAGGAAACTCTAAGAGTTCACCCATCATCGCTTGTTGGAGACCGTATACGATAGCAATCCCGTCACCAACGCTCAAGACTTTACCGATGTTTTCTAATTTTACGTCTTTTTCAAATGAAGAAATCTGACTTTTAATGATTTCTGTCATTTCTTTGACTTTTATATTTGACACGTTCTACACCACCTTAAATTGTTGTATATAATTCTTCAAGTTCACGAGAAATGGAACGATCAAGAGATTGCCCTTGATGAACGATTTTGATACCACCAATTAACGTGGTATCGATTGTCACATGAAATGAAATGGTATGCTTTGGAAATACAGGTTGAAGAGCTTTCTTCAATCTGTTGAGTGTTTCCTCATTCATTGGCTTAGCTGAATAGATATGAAGATGCGCTATTTTTAAATAAGCCCTTGTAAGTTCTTTCCATTCTTGATAAATACTTTCTACATAATGCGTGCGATTCTTTTCAGCAAGCATTTTTAAAAAGGATAAAAAGGATACATTGAATGGAAGTGTATCAATCATTTCCTTTTTTTCTTCAAAACTAACCATCGGTGAATCCATCATTTCAATCCACGTAGGATTTTTTTGGACTTCATCCATGAAATCAGTAAATGAAACAGTCATTTGATCTAATTTTTGTTGCTCCATCGATAATGAAAAGAGCGCTTTAGCATAATTAGAAATGCGCATTACTTCGTTCTTTCTGCGATAATCTCATCGATGATATCTTGATGCAGTGATTCATCGATTTCTCGCTTAACAATTTTTTCAGCAGCAGCAAAAGCAACCTCTTTAATGGATTGCTTAATGTCTTCATTTGCTTGAGCGATTTCATACTCAATATCTTTTTTTGCCTGTTCAAAACGACGTTTCGCTTCATTTTTGGCATTAGTAATGAGTTCTTCTTGTTGTTTATACGCTTCAAGTGTTAATTTTTCTTTGAGTAGTCTTGTCTCTTCTTTCATTGCTTCATAATCTGAAACTGATTTTTCTTGAAGTTCTTTTGCACGAGCTCTTTCGGCATCTGCTTTTGCTAAACTTTCAGTTAGGGCAAGCTGACGTTGCTCTAAAAAATCAGTAATTTTTACCCATAAAAATTTACGGACAAAAAAGACGAGTACGAAAAAGGCAATAATATTTAAGAGAACAATGTCAGGACGATTAAAAATGGAATTCAATCCTTCTTGAATCGCTCGTGTAGCATCTTGAAATATTTCCTTCACTTAGATCAATTCCTTTTTTTTATTGTGATATTAATATGAACGCAATGATTAAACCGTAAAGACCTGTTGTTTCTGCAACTGCTTGACCGATAAGCATGGTTGTTGTGATTTTTCCTGATGCTTCTGGTTGACGAGATACAGCTTCAACAGCTTTACCTGCAGCGATACCTTGACCAATCGCGGTACCAAAACCAGTAAATACAGCAATACCTGCTCCAACATAAGCGAGCCCTTTAGCGAAAAATTGATTGTACTCAACTGCAGCAACGATTGTTGGCATGAGTGTTTGTAGAAATTGTAACATGTGTATTCTCCTTGTTTATTTTTCTATATTTAAATCTGCTTCATCCACTTTGAGTGAAGCAAAAATAATCGTGAGTAAGACAATGACAAGCGTTTGAATAAGTCCAAAACCAATATCAAATAGCAAATGGAACCCTGGAGCAACAATAATCGAAGCCCATCCTAACATGCGATATACGAGTGTTAAAACAAGTGCTCCTGTAGCAATATTACCAAATAAACGTAATGCCATCGATATGATGGGTGTAAACTCACTGATGATATTGAGTGGAGCCATTGGAGGTAGTGGACTAAAAATACTTAAAAGATGTTTCCAAGACTTTGATAGAAAACCTGTAGACTGAACAATAATAAATGCAATAATCGATAATGAAAATGTAATTGCCGTATATTTTGTTGGTGCATCTAACGCCCATATACCTGAAATATTTGAAATAAAAACATAAAATGCCATCGTTAAGGTAAGTGGTGCAACATATCGCCAGTGTTTTCCAATATTCGCTTTGACAAAGTTATTGAAAAAGCCAATGAATGAAATAAAAATTGTTAAAAACTTACTCGGTTTATCTCTCACATCAAGTTTGGAAACTTTTCGACCAACAACATATGAAAGAGAAATTAAAACAGCCATTAAGAATAAGGAAGTTTTGAAATAAATAGGCAAGTCAAAGATGTATTCTATAATACTATTCATGTTCTTCCTCCTTATGAACGACTGGTTTCTTTATGATGGGTGTATGATAAATTAGGATACCAACTTTGATTGAAAAAATGCCTATTAATAAGAATATAAACGAATTAATCATGATGGTAGTTCCTAAATCTTTTGTTTGAAGATAAACATAAACGATAATCAATGCGTAAAACACATAGCGTTGAATTAAATGTGTCACAAGTCTTTGTGTTGTCATTTTTTTGGTTAATTGGATCATTAAACTATGATTAAAAAGAGCGACCGCTGAACCTAAAACAGTCCATAATGGATAATCGTATTGGTTAAAAAAGATGAATGCAATCAAAGAAACGATGATTGCGTAAATGAACGCGATTAAACTAATGACGTGTACGTCTTTCATAACGATCCTCACTTCTCATAAGTTGTAACAATGTCATAAAACCGATGATGACACCTAATGCTAATCCAACTGCAGTTAATATCAGCGAAAGATTAGAGGTCTCATCAATTTTATTCCCAATGAAATAACCAAAAATGGCCATCCCGATGATGGTAACAATAAATTGCATAACCATCATATATGTCATAAATATTTTTCTTGTTTTCGATTTATTTAGTGCCAAATAAACGATCCCCACAATCTCCGAGTCCAGGAACAATATAACCTACTTCATTTAAGTGAGAATCCATAGCTGCTAAGTAGATATCGACGTCTGGATGATCTTTTTGTAAGCGTGCAACACCTTCAGGACATCCAACTAATCCGATGTATCTGATATCTGTTGCACCTTTACTCTTTAAGATTTCAATAGCTTTTGATGCGGATCCTCCACTTGCTAGCATAGGATCTACAACTAAGACAGCACAATC
Source organism: Bacillota bacterium (assembly GCA_006226985.1). Taxonomy (GTDB): domain Bacteria; phylum Bacillota_I; class Bacilli_A; order Acholeplasmatales; family Acholeplasmataceae; genus Peloplasma. Next base: position 6,353 of record SBGC01000093.1, read on the forward strand.
TGCAATGTCTTTTGGAAATTTTGAATAATATACTTGAGGTTGTAATGTTTCCTCGTCGCGATATAAACCGATATGTCCTATTTTTGCTGTAGGTATGATGTTATGAATACCATCAACCATTCCTAATCCTGCTCTAAGAATTGGGATGATAACAACTTGTTTTTCGAGTTGATAAACGGTTGTTTCACAAATAGGTGTTTCAATGATTTTAGGAATTGTTGTAAAATCTCTGGTGATTTCATATGTGATGAGTCCACCAACTTCTGAAACAGCTTCTCTAAATTCTTTTGTACCTGTTCTTTTATCCCTGATTTTCATCATTTTATGATCAATCAATGGATGTTTTAACACGACGACTTTTCCCATACTTACTTTCCCTCTATTTCCTTAATTTTATTGATTCTGTTCATATGTCTTTCTTCTTCTTGTTCATTCATGAAAGATTCTAAAATGGAAATAGCCTTATCAAATGGTGTCGTTCTGCCACCAAGTGCAATAATGTTTGCATGATTATGCGCTTTAGCGAGTCGTGCAGTGTTTTCATCATAAACCAGTGCTGCTCTAACACCTTTAACCTTGTTAGCTGCAATACTAATACCGATGCCTGTACCACAAATCACGATGCCAAAATCAAACCGATCTTTGGTGACTGCTTCTCCGACTTTTTTTGCATAATCTGGGTAATCAACAGATGCAGTTGAGTGTGTACCGTAATCAGTGAATTCGATATCTTTTGAACTTAAATAGGATTTAATATGCTCTTTAAGTTCATAACCGCCATGATCACTACCAATTGCTATTCTCATAGAATCCTCCTCTTTCGACCTATTAGATATTATATCATAAATGATATATTTT
>SBGC01000124.1 GCA_006226985.1 Bacillota bacterium
CTAAACTAATCATAAATGTGGGTTCAAAAATACGATTAACGAGTCTAAATAACCCGTAAGATAAAAATGTAGATAGAATGGTTGCTGCTAGATAAATACTTAAAAACTCAATGTAGATACTTAACAGTAAGTATCTTTTTTTCATGCCATAAACATGTGAAATGCTTATATAAACCGCTTGATTTTTAATTCTAAAGATAATTGAAATCATAATACTAATGAGCATCGCTACAATTAAAATCGATCCAATTAATTTAAACATTTCTTGTGCGAAGATAGATTGTCTAACAATTAAAACAACCATATCGGCACTCACTTGTCCTGAATAATCTATTAAGTTACTACCAAAATGATTTTTCATCTCATTAACTGTAATCATGATTGCTTCATACGTTGAAAAATAAATGCGATTATAGTAACTATGATTGACATCGTAGTGACTGCTAACATCTTGAATCATTCCTTGATTATTAAGAGTTACGATTTTAAATAAATTAACTGGAAGTTCGTTTGGATTACCAAAATATTCATCCTTCAAAACTCCTGCCACATACATTTCATCAATCATTGCATTTAAACCATCTTTTAACGTAATTGTTTTAAACAATACATCATCGAGGGTTAACCCATAGTAAGCTAAAAAATTAGCTGATAATAAGACTTCTCCAGATTGGTTTAAATATCTGCCGCCTAATAAAGCATCTGCATCATAGTTTTTTAAGAAGAAAGGTATGAGGAAATGATAGTATTCTTTAAACTCAATATTAAATGTTGAGAGCTTGGGAATGATATTTGGATCATCATAACTATAATCTACGCCATCAATAGAAAGTGTACTTACCTGATAAACAAAATTCTCTACTTCCATATTGTTTGTTGATATAACAAACTCTGTTTTATTAAAAGATCTTAAATAGTCAAAATCCATTTGATCAATCGCTTTATCAAGCGTTAAATAATTATGTTCATCATTTTTTACAATATCTTTATATTTACCGTCTAGCACGCTTGTATAAACTAAGAATGACTGAATGAGTAAAACCATGAAGAAAAAACCTATGAGTAAATAGAAGGCACTTCTTTTTTTCGATTTAATATTATACCAGATGAGGGTAAAGATATCTTTTAATTTCATATTAGATTTCCGCCCTATTCAGTTCTGTTGCAGAATGCTTACGAATGTATTTATAAATGATAAAGGAAAGCATACTGACTAAACAAAATGCAATGACATATATAGACATGAAATGGTTGCTGTTAAAGTCATTAGAAAACTGATAATTTAAAATAAGTTCAGCTAAATATGTAATTCTACGATTAATTAAATATGCTAAAAACACACTCATCGTACATGATACGAGGAGAATAAACTGCATGACAATAATGTAAATTAATACAATCTTTAAACTCGATAATCCAAGGGATTTCACCATGGAAATCCATGGCATTCGATTCTTTATAATTAAGAATGTAATGTGAAGTAATAATAGCGTTCCTAGAAATAAAATAATCATCGATAAGATTAAGAAGATGACACTCATATTTTGATTCATTTCAAGATAATCTGAAAAACCAAAAAGGCCTTCAAAGATGATATCATTCGCTTCTAAGTTTTGATAAATCTGATAAATAAACGTCATATTATTGACGATAATTGCAGGAGAAAATATACTTTCATAAGGCTCATAAAGGGTGTTAACATCAGTTGTTGTTATAAAGTAATGTATATCATCATATTTACTTGAACTTGTCTCATAGATACCTGATATCTTTAAATCAATAAGATTTCCTGCGTTGATTTCTTGATCGTTTTGATCTAAGAATGCTAACTGAATCTCATCATCAATTGAAGCATTTAAATAGGTGGCAAAAGCTTCACTTAAATAAATATATCTCATCTCTTCAGGATTATTAGATGGGTCTCTAGATTTCTCAATGAATTCAAATTCCTTTTGAATCAGTCGTGGTAAGATATCTTTTACTTGAATAAAGATACCGCCATAGTTAATATATTCAAAAGTATTCTCTAGTTCTTCAATATAGTTATTTTTAATGACCGTATCATCACTCATGTGAAATTCAAGGCTATTGGTTGTAAAGATTACAAATTGATAAGTTTCATCATAAGGAATATCACTAAACTTTTCAAACCCTTCTTTACTGAGCTGTAATTGAATACCATCAGGGTTTTCTCTTTGTAATTCTTTGACATGATTATCTTTAACTGATGAGGATAAAGAAAAAAGGACCATACTCACAGAAAAAACAAATGCGGTAACAAGCATTCCTAAAATGACAATATACCAGTTTTTTATGAGTTCCCTTTTAATGAAAAACATAGTTAGTGATCACCCGTGTCCTTCATAACTTCGCCATCCTTAAGTGTAACGACGCGATTAGCAAGTTTTGAGTGTTCGACATCATGTGTGACTAAAACAATAATATTTTCTTCGTTTTGTAGTGATTTTAGCAGACTCATGATAATATCTGAATTCTCAGTATCTAAGTTACCACATGGTTCATCTGCTAAAATAATCTTGGGTTGATTGACAATAGCTCTAGCAATAGCAACTCTTTGTTTCTCACCACCAGATAATGTCATTGCTTTTTGGTTTTTTTTATGGATAATATTAGTTTTCGTCAGTGCATCTAAAACTTTATGCTTACGTTCAGATCGTTTCATTCCTGCAATAATTAAAGGTAGTTCTACATTTTCAAACACTGTATAAGAAGGTTCAAGATTTGAGAATTGAAAAACAAAGCCTATATATTGATTTCTAAACTTGTCATGATCGATTTGTTGAAGTGTTGTTAAATTGATTCCATCAATAGAAACAGAACCATCTGTTGGGTTATCTAAATCACCAATTAAGTTAAGAAGAGTAGACTTACCACTACCACTTTTACCAACGACAGCAAGAAAAGTCCCATTATGAATAAAGAGATTAATGTTTTTTAGTGCAAATAAATCATCATATTGTTTACTGACATTTTTGAGAAATATACCCATATTTCACCTCTTCAATGAAGACTTCTTCAAAGATGCTAAATGAGTGCTTTGAGTGCTTCATAGGACTCAATAGTTTGATAGTTTTTAAAGCGGGATGGATGTTGATGACCTTTTGTGAAAATGATAATATCACATCCAATGTCATGAGCAATTTCTGCATCATGGAGTGTATCACCAATCATGATCATATCTTCCTTTTGAATAGCATGATCTTTAATAAATTGTCTTGCTACATCAAGTTTTGTTTTCGCATAAATGTTTTTTGTGCCTAAAATATGTTCGAACATATGCCCAATTTTAAAGTGGTTTAACTGTTCAAATAAATTCTTTTCCTCACTAGCTGATAACAAGATATTCGTAAAACCCTTGTCTTTGTAATACGTAATGGTCTCAATAACTTTCTCATGTAAATCACATGAGAGACTTTGTGGTTGATATCGCTCAATAAAGCGATGCGCAAGCACTTCAAATGGCGTCTTATTAAAATCAAATACGGTTGCATAATACGCCTTAATCGGGAATGTAAAAATCATTAAATACTCATCGAATGTAACAAGTGGTTGTCTTTCTTCTTGTAGCATTTCGATAAGTATATTATAACATAACCTTGCATCATCTAAGATGGTGCCATTAAAATCCCAAAAGATATATTTCTTTTTCATTTGTGATACGGATGATTTTTTAGAATCATCAATCCTCTATAAATTTGTTCAATGAGAATAAGTCTCATCAGCTGATGTGGATACGTCATTTTACCAAATGATAGCTTATAATCCGTTCGGTTCAATACGTCTTCTGATAAACCGTGAGAACCACCAATGATAAATGTAAGATCTCCTTGATGATAGGTTAATTTATCATCGAGGAGCTTAGCGAAAGCTTCACTTGATAGATTATTCCCTAATATAGCTAGGCTTACGACATAATCGCTGTCTTTAATTTTAGAGAGAATACGCTCACCCTCTAGTTTTAAACCACTCTCATCTTTTTCATCATTGACTTCGATCCACTCAAGACGATTTGAAATCTGTTTCTGATAGTATTCAATGCCTTGGCTTAAGTACTTCTGATTGAGTTTTCCTACGACGATAATCTTCATCATATCTTAATCACCGGAAGTCCTTCTTGTGATGCATAAAATACTTCAATCTTTGTTGGATCATCAAATTGTTTAACAATAGCTTCTTCTATATCAAGAATGGTATTGCAATCTTCACTAATATGAGCAACAACCCATTTGCTTGGTTTATCTTTCACAAAAAGGTTCATTAACCAGCATGCATCATCATTTGATAAATGCCCCTTTTCACTTAATATACGCTTCTTTAATAGAAAAGGTCTAGCAGATTGCATGAGTTTCGTTGGATGATGATTGGCTTCTAATATATATAAATCTGCATTACACAACATATCATGATAACTTTGATCAACATAACCACTATCTGTTAAGACAACCATCTTTTTATCATCGTGTTTCAACACATAACCAATGGGCTCTGCTGCATCGTGTGATAACATAAATGTTTCAACTTCAAGTTCCCCAATAGAAAAAGTTGAATCTGTTTCAACAAAATGAACATTTTCAATCATTAAAGCGATTTCTTTATCTAAAGCGTTATATGTACCTTTAGTCAAATAAACATCTTCAATATGTCCATTTTTTAAGAGTTGTTTCAAACCCATCGTGTGATCGTGATGCTCATGCGTTATGAGTAATGTTTTGACATCATATAAATTTTCATCATAATCATTCATTTTACTTTTTACTTTATTAAAGCTAATGCCTGCATCAATGAAAATATTCAAATTTCCTACCTTTAGGTAGGTCATATTTCCTTTTGAGCCGCTTGCTAGCACAAATACTTCCATATCATCACCTTCTCATCAATGATATCATAAAAATATGTGAGATTAACAAATAAAAATGTAAGTGGTTGCATAAGGTTTGAAAAAATGCTATATTATAAATGCTTGTATGAAATACAAATAAGGAGTGAACACAATGAATCAAACAAAACTTATAAGAAAGCTTGCACTATTTGTGCTATTGTTTGCGAGCGTTCTTACACTAGCTGCATGTAGTTCTAGTGAAAAAACACCTTACGGAGATATATCTGATGACGTTTATTTAACGGTTGGAGATATCACTGTTACAGAAAAAGAATTATATGATCAATTACGTTTGCAAGGTGCTTCTGTATTAGCAACCATGATTGATGAAGAGGTCTTTGCGTCAGAAATAGATGCTGTTAAAGCTATCCTTTCAAATGATCAAGATCCACTTTATGAAGAATACAAAGAATACTTTGATCAGCAAGTAAATTCTGCTATTCATAGTTCAACTGATTTAGAAGCTCTTGAGAAATTATACACTGAAGACTCTGTCCGTTTTTCTAAGAATCTTGCTGCTTTTGTTGACTCTATCTATTTATTAGATAACACAATTGACAAAGACGCTTTATTAAATGATTTAGAAGATTTAGATCCAGCATATGAAAATTATGCATCAATTCCTCTACTTCTTGACCGTTATGCACTTCGTTCTGCACAAAGATATTATGCACAAGATGTTTTAGCAGACGAATTAACTGACGAAGATTCAGACGTTTATGTAGATGATGAAGCAATTTTAGCATCTTATAAAAACACACGTATGGGAAGATATGATGTTAATGCACTTGTTATTCGTTTCCTTAACTTAAATGAAGCAAACGCTGCATTATACAGAGCTTCCATTAAAGCAGACAACAAAGGTTTCTGGTATGCTATTCCAGACATTCGTATTAACTTTGGTGAAGAAGGATATGTTGATTTAACAGATACTTCTGCAGATGGTTACTTACATGTTAGAGAATCCTTATCATCACTTGGTATTTTAGGAAAACTTGATAGTGATAATAATCCAGATAACGGTAATGACTATTTAAACCGCGATAAAATTTCGGTATTAGATTATGAAAACTACTACAAAGCTTATACCATCTCAACAACAAGAGAAAATGGTAAAAAAGACATCGCTCTTCCAACTGCTGATGTTAAAGCGAAGTATGTTGAAATTTATAACTACTTAACAGCTCAACAAATCAAACTTGAAGCTGGTGAACTTTTATATGCAGATACAGATCTACCATTTGACAGCCTTTATACATATGATGATTTAACAGCAATCAATGCATCGTTAAGAAACCATATCTATAATACATTATTAGCTGAAGCTCAAATGGATGATGCAAATGATTTAACACTTGGCAAACCATTCTCTAATCGTATTCAAACATTTGGTAACAGCCGTTATTTAGTATTTAAATTAGATGACGAAAGTGCTAGTGAAGAACTCGTTTATGATGATGCTGAAGAAGATTTCAAAGACACTCCAGAAGCAACTGCAATGATTGCAGAACTTCGCGCAGAACTTGAAGAATCTAAATTAACTAATACATATATTTCAGCTAAAATTAATGAAAGATATGAAGATATTAGTGTTGATATTTATGACCGCGTTGTTCGTACGTTATATAACCAAAATTATGTATACGAAGGTACAACTAAAGATCGTAGTGGCGATGTTGTTGCTAAAGTTGAAGGTACTGAAATAACTGTTGCTGACTTCTATACACGCTTAGAAAAGTCATATGGTATTAATATTGCCCTTGATATTGCAACAAACAGATACTTAGAAGCTTCTGATGATTATGAAGTTACTGAAGAACAATATGATGAATTCAAGAAAGAATTTGAAAACATCATTACACAATTCTCAGCTGATAGTTTTGCTCAAGCAGGTTACCCAGCAAGCATGGGTAGAGAAGTATTTATCTTAACTGCTTTTGGTGCAAGAACAAATAAAGAAGCGATTAATCAATTATATGTATATCCAGAACTAAGAGAACAATATTTAGCTGACTATGAAGCTCATTATGGTGGAGATGTTTATCGTGAATTCACTGAATTAGCTGAGTTGCAATTCGATAACTTCAAATCTATTACAGTTTCTCACTTACTTGTTTACTTTGATGCAAATGGTGATGGTTCTCCAGATGATCCAGAAGAATTCTTAGAAACATTAAGTCCTGCTGAAAGATTAGAAATTGAAGAAGG
>SBGC01000133.1 GCA_006226985.1 Bacillota bacterium
TTTCTTAAGTGTTGTTGAAAAATCGAATCATTATTATACGTTAGTGCAAAAAGGTACACCTAAAGTTAATGAGATTAAGAAGACACATAAACTACTCATTTCTTATGAACTTAAAAATCCTATGTTTAAAGAAGTGACAACACATGTTATTGATGATCAAGAAATGATTAAATGGGTTTACCAAACGCTTGAAGCAGAAGGTAATTTATATTTTAAACAGCTCGATGATACATTATGTGTATTAGAGATTGAAACAAATCCAGAAAAGTAGGGAAAACCTACTTTTTTTTATCGTTTCATCAGTTATCGTATATGATGTAAATGAATCTTATTGACAAAGAAACGTCAATGATGTAAAGTGATATAGGTGATATGGCCAGTGTGTACTATATTCAGGCCATTTTTATTTGCAAAGGAGTTTTATCGATGATTACGGTATCTAATCTGTCTCTCATATTTTCAGACAAGAAAATATTCGAAGACGTTAATTTAAAATTTTTACCCGGAAATTGTTATGGTGTTATTGGAGCAAACGGTGCGGGTAAGTCAACTTTTTTAAAGCTCCTTTCAGGTGAGAAAGAAGCAACCTCTGGTGAAGTGATTATTGAAAAGAATAAACGACTTGCAGTATTAAGTCAAAATCAAAATGCATACGATCAATATACAGCATTAGAAACAGTATTCCAAGGTCATAAAGAACTCTTTGATATTATGCAAGCGAAAGAAAAAATCTATCAAAAAGAAGTGATCACAGATGAAGAAGGTTTTGAACTCTCACATCTTGAAGCTAGATTTGCAGAACTAAGTGGTTGGGATGCTGAATCTGATGCTGAAAAATTACTCAATGGTTTAAATGTACCTGAAAGTGATTTTAATAAAAAAATGAGTGATATTCTACCCAAAAACAAGGTGAAAATTCTTCTAGCTCAAGCACTTTTTGGTAATCCGGATATTTTACTTCTTGATGAGCCTACGAACAATCTTGATTTTGAAGCGATTGCATGGTTAGAAAGTTTTTTGGTTGATTATGAGAACACAGTTATCACTGTATCCCATGATCGTCACTTTTTAAACAATGTGTGTACACACATGATTGACATCGATTATTATCAAGCAAGACTTTACACTGGAAATTATGACTTTTGGATGGAATCATCACAACTCATTCAAAAATTAATGGCAGATAAAAATAAGAAAAAAGAAGAACGCATTCAAGAGTTGAAAGCATTCATTGCACGATTTAGTGCGAACTTATCAAAATCATCCCAAGCAACATCCAGAAAGAAATCGTTAGAGAAAATTCAACTCGATGAAATTATTCCATCCTCTCGTAAATATCCATTTATAGGATTTGAAATAGAAAAACAACTCGGAAAAGATGTTTTAGAAGTTGATAATTTAAGTGTTTCACTCGATGGCCAAAAGTTATTTGAAAATGTCTCCTTTGTTATTAATCGAGGTGAAAAAGTAGCACTTTTAGGGGATAACGACTTAGCTAAAACTGCTTTATTAAAAATACTTGCTGGTGAAATTCAACCAGAAACTGGAACAATCAAGTGGGGACAAACAGTTGTTAAATCCTATTTCCCAAGCGATAATGATACATACTTTGTTGATAAAGATATCAATTTAATTGAATGGTTAAGACAATATTCAAAAGAACCTGCAGAATCGTATATCAGAGGGTTCTTAGGACGCATGTTATTTAGTGGTGATCAGCCACTTAAGCAAGTGAAGTTTTTATCGGGTGGTGAAAAGATGAGATGTATGTATTCAAAACTCATGCTATCTCAAGCAAACACGCTACTTATCGATTCACCAACGATTCATTTAGACCTTGAAGCGATTCAAGCAGTGAATAATGGCCTTGAAGCGTATAAAGGATCACTCGTTGTGTCATCACATGACCATAATCTTCTTCAATCGGTATGTAATAAAGTTGTTGAAATTGCAGATTTAGGTTCATTTAGTTATGAAGGCACATTTGATGACTATATCAGTAATAAAGACATTAAACAAAGAACAGCATTACTTTATCGAACTTAACAAAAAAAGCGAAACATTTGTTTCGCTTTTATCTTTTTATGGTCTTGTCAGTATTTCTAATATTTGAATAGCATTGGTTGCTGCGCCTTTTCTTAAATTATCAGCAACCACAAAACAATTAATACCTGATTCGAGAGAATCATCTTTTCTAATTCTACCTACAAATACTTCATTTCGGTTATGAGCTAATATCGGCATTGGGTATTCATTTTTTTCAGGATTGTCATAAACAATAACACCTTGTGAATGACTAAGTAATGTCTTTATTGATTCGATATCACAAGCTTTTCCAAATTCAATATTGATACTTTCACTATGTCCATTGATTACAGGAACTCTAACTGCAGTAGTAGAGATTTTTAAATGAGGTAGATGCATAATCTTTCGCATCTCATTAATCATTTTCTCTTCTTCCTTGGTGTTTCCATTTTCAATAAATACATCAATATGTGGAATAACATTGTGATAGATTTGATAAGGGAATTTTGTTGTTTTTCCCGTTTCTAGATGATTTTCTAAGTCATGAATACCATTTACACCAGCACCACTGACTGCTTGATATGTTGACATAACCACTCTTTTTATCGAATATTTATCATGAAGTGGTTTTAAAACGACAACTGCTTGAATCGTAGAACAGTTTGGATTAGCAATAATATAGTCATGCTTAAATGCATCCTCTGGGTTTACTTCAGGAACAACTAAAGGAATATGTTCATCCATGCGAAAAGCACTTGAATTATCAATGACAACAGTTTTCATTTCCCTAAATAAAGGAGCAAACACTTTTGAAACGGTTGCTCCTGCACTAAATAATGCAAAGTCTACAGGATGATTTTTGATATTTTCTTCAGTAAGTGCAATTACTTGATATGTCTTATCTTTAAAGATCATCTTTTGACCAGCACTTTTATGTGAAGCAAATAATACAAGATCTGAAATATTTAAGGATCTCTCAGAAAGAACTTCTAAAAATTTACGACCAACAACACCGGTTGCTCCTACAATAGCAAGTCTAATTGGTTTCATCGCTCATGATCCTCCCGAATAAATTCATTATAGACAGCATTGATCGCATATTCGTAGTCGATGTCATCGACGCCAATAACGATATTTGTCCCATTAGAGCCATAATCAATCATTCGTAAGGTAATGTTTGTATTGACTAAAGCACTAAATAATTTGAGCATATTATACTTATTTGCCATTAAGTTTCTTCCGACAATTGAGATAAGTGATATGTTATCTAGGACTTCAACATTATCGGGCTTCATCGTTTTCTTGATTTGATTAATCAAGATTTCTTTTTTATCTTCGACTAAATATTTCGATTCAATCATCATTGAGAATGTATCTGTTCCACTTGGAAAATGCTCAACACTAATATCTAATTTTTCACAAAACGACAAGATTCTTCGGTCGAATCCAGGGACTTCATTCATCAAATGTTTTTCGATAATAATTAATGTGAAATTATTTAATCCAGCAATACCTGTAATAACGTTTTTACTTTTACTTGCAGGAACATAATCATAAATAAATGTTCCAGGACAGCTTGGATTAAATGTATTTCTTGCATTAATAGGAATACCTTCTTTTTGAACAGGATAAAATGTATCGCTGTGAAGAACACTCGCACCCATGAAAGATAGTGCTCTAAGTTCGCGATATGTCATCATATCAATCAAATGAGGATTTTCTACAATTCGTGGATCACACATTAAAAAGCCATCACGATCTGTCCAGTTTTCATAAACTTTTGCCATGACAGCACGAGCAACAAGTGCACCGGATACATCTGCTCCACCACGAGGTAAGATTTTAATATCACCACGAATGTTTGCGCCATAAAAACCACTAATCACTGCATGTTCTTTTGTCTTTAACACTTTTCGCGCTGTTTTATGTGTAAGTTGATAATCAAGTTTAGACCCTTTAAAACGGACTAAATCTTTTGCATCAACAAATTCATAACCTAAAACATCCGCTAATATAATAGCTGACAAATATTCTCCACGAGAGACAATAAATTCTAATGTCTCATCTTCAAGCATTTCGACTAATACATGATCTAATAAATCATTCATTGAAAACGATAGATTTAGACCATTAGCAATCTCTAGAAATCTTTCTTTAATAGGAGCATATGATGTTGTTGTGTGACGATGCATAATTTCATCAGCAAGCTGATAGAGCATATCTGTGATTTTCACATCATCAGTAAATCTCTTACCTGGTGCAGAAACAACAATATATTTTCTTTCTTCGTCGCTTTTGATGATGTTAACGACTTTTTTGATTGTTTCTGCAGTAGCCATGGATGTGCCACCAAATTTACTTACTTTAACTTTTTTCATGATTATGACAACTTATGCTTGAAATCTAGATAATCAAACTGTTTAATAAGGACATCATCTCCACTTACAGTTCTTACATAGATCGAAGGTAGCGGTATACCGTTAAACGTATTATTTTTTACCATCGTATATAAAGCCATATCTTCAAACACAATATGTGTTCCAATTCTAAGAGGTTCATTAAAATAGTATTCACCGATATTATCACCTGTTAAGCATGTGTATCCAGCTAAACGGTAGTGATAATCACTTTTTTGAACACTACCAACAACAGGTGGCATAAAAGGCATTTCTAAAACATCTGGCATATGACATGTAGCAGAAGTATCTAATATAGCAATAGGCATATCATTTTTAACGATATCTAACACTTGTGCAACAAAAAATCCTGTATTCAACACAATACCTTCACCAGGTTCTAAATAGACTTCAAGGTTATAGGTGTTTTTATAGTATTTAATAAGTTTTACGAGTAAATCTGTATCGTAATCATCTCTTGTCAAGTGATGACCCCCACCGAAATTTATCCACTTGAGTTGATGAAGATATTTACCAAACTTTTCTTCAACAACCTTAAGGGTAATTTCAAGAGCGTCTGCATTTTGTTGACAAAGTGTATGAAAATGAAGACCAGAAATAAAAGGGAGAATAGATTCATCAAAGTCAACTAAACGTGTTCCCATGCGTGAAGTTGGTGAACATGGATCATACATACCATGATTTTGTGTAGATATCTCTGGGTTAATACGTAAACCTAATGTTTTACCTGCACTTAATGCCATATCTTTAAAATGCATAAGTTGTGTAACTGAGTTAAAAACAATGTGATCAGCATATTTGATGATCTCAACAAAATCATCATCTTTATATGCAGGTGCATATACATGAACTTCTTTACCGAAATGTTCATATCCTAGTCGAGACTCAAAAAGACCACTTGCTGTTGTACCATCGAGATACTCAGCCATTAATGGATAAAAATGATACATTGAAAAAGCTTTTTGTGCAAGAAGAACTTTACAACCTGAACGGTCTTTAATATCTTTGATACGCTTTAAGTTTCTGAGCAGAAGCGTTTCATCGATTAAATAGTAAGGTGTCTTGATGTCTGGATTAATCTTCATAGTCTTCAATCATCACAGGATTAAAATTTTCCTGCCATGGTAGGCCCCATGTGTTTAGCATGTCCATGAATGGATCTGGATCGAACTGTTCCATGTTAAAGACGCCTGCTCCGCGCCAAATACCTTTAACCATTAATGCTGCACCAATCATCGCAGGTACACCTGTCGTGTAAGCTATTGCTTGAGATCCTGTTTCTTTATATGCTTCTTCGTGATCACAAACGTTATAAACATAATAGCTTACGGGCTTTCCATCTTTATGACCCTTAACGATACAACCAATATTTGTTTTACCTTTTGTTCGTGGTCCTAGACTTGCAGGATCAGGTAAAATTGCTCTTAAAAATTGAATAGGTACGATTTCTTGACCTTGAAACATGATCGGTTTTACACTAGTCATACCAATATTTTCTAAAACACGTAAATGTGTTAAATAGCTTTGTCCAAAACTCATGAAAAAACGAATACGTTTAACTTCAGGAATAAATCGAGCAAGAGACTCGATTTCTTCATGATACATCAAATACATATCTTTTGGTCCAATTTTATCTAAATGATATTCATGCTTTCTTGATAAAGCAGGAATGGTTATCCACTTGCCATTTTCCCAGTAACGACCAGGTAAAGTGACTTCACGGATATTGATTTCAGGATTAAAGTTAGTTGCAAAAGGATAACCGTGATCTCCACCATTAGCATCTAAAATGTCAATAGTATCAATGGTATCAAAATAATGCTTCTTAGCATACATTGAAAAGACAGATGTAACACCTGGATCAAATCCTGAACCAAGAAGAGCCATCACACCAGCTTCTTTAAACTTCTCATGATATACCCACTGTGTACCATATTCGAATCCTGCTTGCTCCCTAATCTCTGCACACGCAGTATCTAAATAATGGGTTTTTGTTTCAATACATGCTTCCATGATGGGGATGTTTTGATAAGGAAGTGCAACATTAACAACGACATCAGGATGATATTTTTTAATCAATTCAACAACATTTTCTTTCTTATCAGCATCAACTTCTTCAGCAATGACCTTAATATCTTTACTGTTTAATTTGTGTGCAAATGCTTCACATTTTGATTTTGTTCTACTAGCAATAATCATTTCTTTAAATGTTTCATGATTTTGAGCAATTTTTTGAATTGCTACAGATGCTACAGCTCCACAACCAATAACTAATACTCTAGACATAAATCAAACCTCCAAAAAATTAAATTTCGTTAAGGATATATCAAATAAAAATCCAATGGCATGCCCAGAAAAACTCTGGCTGTCATTGGAATTATCCTTTAGACCCTAATAGTTCAAACGACCCTATATTTCTATAAGTGTGTCAATAAAATGTTACTATAAAATCTCAAAAAGTCAATAGTTTTTGCTGTGAAAACGAAGTAAACATAAATATTTAGCAAATCATCAGAAATCTTCGA
>SBGC01000017.1 GCA_006226985.1 Bacillota bacterium
GCTGAGCAAGTTAGTGATATCTTAGCATCATTACCAGCTTTTTTAGGTGAATACATTTCGACAATGTTTTTCTTAGGTTTTATATTCCTTGTTTGGGCAATTCGTAAAGGATTTATCCTACGTGTCCTACTCACTGTATTACTTGTATTCATGTTAGGTTATACAATGTTTAGTTTTACTGGACCAATCACTCCTGTGTTATTGGACTTCCCAGCATTCTTAGCTGATCTATTAGTTCAACTAGCTGATTTATATCAAAAAATATTTGATATCAGTAAGTATATATTTTACGGTATAGCTTTAGCAATTCCACTCCTTTTATGGTATGTGTTTGCGAATAAAAAGCCAGGAAGAATCTCATTATTCTTACTTAGAGTAGGAGCAACTTTCTTATTCTTAGCGATTGCAATGCTCGGTGTTGCTACTGAATTTGCGAATGCGATGTTAACCAATGCATTATACATTCAAGTGATGCAAAGTCTTTATACACTCAGTTTCTTACTGTTTGTTGGTGGATCTGCACTTGGTGTCATTGGATTTATGAAAAAATAAAAAAAGCACGCAAGTGCTTTTTCTTTTACATCAATGATGAAAATCCTTTTAAGATGATTTGAATGAGTCGGTAGAAGATGTTTCTTTTTGAAAAATCTGTCACATACTGACTTTTTTCTTTTGTTTCTTCAAAGAAGGTGACCATATCTTTGATTGCTTTCTTTTCTTCAATATATACCATATTTTCAAAATGAAGATATAAACTTCTAAAATCGAGATTTGCAGTACCGATTAAGGCTTTATAATCATCAGCAATGATCATTTTTGAATGGATGAAACCCGGAAGATAACGATAGACTTTCACTCCAGAAGCAATCAGTTCAGGTAAATAGGTTTCAGTAACCATGAAGATAATCTTTTTATCTGGTACATACGGAATAATAATCGATACATCAACACCTGATTTTGAAGCGTATTTTAAGGATGTCATGAGTTCGTTATCGATAATTAAATACGGTGTTGTAATACGGATTGATTTTTTAGCAGAAGATATTAAAGATAGAAAAACATTTTTAATGGTTGTTTCTTTATCGATAGGTGTATCTGAGAAAGGAATGATGTAACCTGTATCAACCATATGGTGATTGACTTTATAGGTGTTATAGTCAATCTCTTTTTTTGTGCTAAACCGCCAGTTTTCTAAAAATCCAATCGTAAGTGACCATACAGCATCACCTTCTAGTCGAATTCCTGCATCATGCCAGTGTCCAAACCGTTTGACGAGATTAATATACTCATCACCAATATTAATACCACCTGTATAACCCACTTTACCATCGATGACGCATATTTTTCGGTGATCGCGATAGTTTTGTGCAAAATTGATATGTAATCTCATGCGGTTAAAAGCGCGTATTTCTAAATGAGGTTCATTGATTTTTTTATGATAATTAAAGGGTAGTTCTGATGAACCAAAATCATCATATAGAATCTTAACCTCAACACCTAACCTTGCTTTTTCTTGAAGAAGTGCTAGCATCTCTGACCACATATGTCCTTTATTAATAATGAAGTACTCTAAAAAGATGAAGGATTCAGCTTGTTTGAGGTCACGTAATAAATTTTCATAGAGCTCTTCACCGGATGGGTGAAAGGTGACTTCGGTGTGTTGATATGTTGGCCAGTTTAAGCGTTCTAAATAGATCGAATCTTTATTTTTGAGAGGATTAGGGATATCTTTAACATAATCGTAGCGATTTTTATCGATTTCCTCATGCCGACGTAAAACTCTTTTTGAGACATTTCTTTCTTGGTAGAAGAGATAAAACAATCCACCAAACAATGGGAAAAGAAGAATTGGAATAATCCAACTTAATTTGTAGACAGGATTTTCTTCACGGTAAAGCATATAAATGACAATAATAATCGAAATGATGTAGAAAACGGTGTTTAAATAGCTAAATGATGCGATATAGTTAATGAGGAAAAAGAAGATGCCCAGTTGAATAATGAATAATATGAAGATAAAAAATGCGCGTGAAACAACCATTCGAAGGAGTCTATTCATGGTTTATGACCTCCTTTGTATATATAAAGTGTGAAGCATTCGATAATTGGGGATTAAATGTATACCCATCAATTGTTATCGATTTGATATCATCTAAATGATTCATTCTATGTGTTATGATGTAGCGACTAAATAGACCTCGAATCATCTTAACATGCATCGAAATCGATGTTAATTGCTCATTAACAATCTCATAAAAATCAACTTCAATTCGGTTAATACCTTTAAATGCTTTTCGGTATTCTGCTGACATTAAATCGATAATATCGTCATTTTGGTGATGTGTTTTTAAGTATTTTTTAAATCTGGGATTCCAATATGCACATAAATTCGTTATACTTTGATCTTTCATTTCAAGACGATAAAGGGATATACCATCTAAAGGTTTAACGAGTCCATATAATCCAGATACGATATAGAGATGATTATCCATATATGTGATATCTTTTTCATGTAATGTGTGTGGATTAATTCCTTTATATTGATAGCCATCATATGTATATATTGCTTGATAGAGATGTTTGTTAAAATCTTGATAATATTTAAAAACATTCGATGCGATGGATTCTGATATTTTCATCTGAACTTTAAAATCTTGAACGCTCAATTTTTTGAGTGATGATACTAAATTTTTAGTATCACGTATCATGACAGGTGTTCGATCAGTTATTTTTTTAATTTTTGAAAAAGTCTTAGCTGGAGATATTAAAATGATCATGATCGAACCTCGCTTTTTACACCTTAATTATAGCAAATTTTCGTGAGTAATGGTAGAATGATTATGTTAAACATAGGAGGATTCCATGAACGACCGTAAATTATCATTATTAATGGACTTTTATGAACTGACCATGGCAAATGGCTACTACATGGATCATAAAGTCGATCAAATAGCAGTGTTCGACGTTTTTTTTCGATCCATACCTGATGAAGGTGGTTATGCCGTTTTTGCAGGTTTAGAACAGGTTATTAATTATATTAAAGAGTTATCATTTAACGAAGAGGAAATAAACTTTTTAAGATCAAAAAATGTTTTTGATGAATCTTTTTTGAATTACTTAAGACATTTTAAGTTCTCATCGGATGTCTATGCGATGCAAGAAGGAACACCGATATTCCCCAAAGAACCCATTTTAATTATCAAAGGACCGATTATTGAGTGTCAACTCGTTGAAACAATGTTGTTGCTAACAATTAATCATCAAAGTTTAATTGCGACCAAAGGATCACGTATTGTTCATGCAGCACAAGGAAGAGCAGTTTTAGAATTTGGTGCACGTCGTGCCCATGGCTATGATGCATCGATTTTTGGTGCAAGAGCAGCATATATTGCAGGTGCAGTTGGTTCAAGTAATACCTATGTTGATTACATGTATCAAATACCTGCATTAGGAACGATGGCTCATAGTTTTGTCCAAAGTTATGATTCTGAATATGAAGCATTTTTAGCTTATGCAAAAACGTATCCAAATAATACAGTTTTACTCGTTGATACATATAATACATTAAAACAAGGGATTCCTAACGCTATTCGTATTCATAAAGAATACTTAGAACCTAAAGGATTTCGTTTGAAAGGTATTCGTTTAGATAGTGGTGACTTAACATATTTAACAAAAGAAGCAAGAAAAATGTTAGATGCTGCTGGTTTAACAGATGCAAAAATCACTGTTTCCAATTCACTCGATGAATATTTGATTAAAGAATTGATTCATCAAGGTGCACAAATTGATGCATTTGGTGTTGGTGAGCGCTTAGTTACTGCACGTTCAGAAGCAGTCTTTGGTGGTGTCTTTAAGCTATCTGCAATCGAAGTTGGAGGAGAACTCGTTCCAAAGATTAAAATCTCTGATAATGTCCAAAAAACGACGATACCAGGATTTAAACAAGTTTATCGTTTCTATGATGAAAACGGTATGGCAGAAGCTGATGTTATTACGTTATTTGATGAAACAATTGATCAAAATAAACCATATCATCTCTTTGATCCTAACTTCCCCTGGAAATCGAAGATCATTGAAAACTTTACAGCAAGACCGCTTTTAATACCAATTTTTGAAAAAGGAAAACTGATTTACGATTTACCTCAATTAAAAGACATTCGAGCTTATGCAAAAAGTGAACATAGTAAACTATGGCCTGAAGTCTTAAGACTCGAAAAACCACATGAATATTATGTGGATTTATCTCAAAATCTTTGGGATTTACAACAAGAACTCATTAGAAAATATAAGAAATAGGTGCTTATCCTTGGCGCGTACCATTAAAAAAGAAAATATCGATAGGATCTTAAACCATCCCTCGATTTTAAAAGGTATTGTTATTATGGCAATACCCGTTTTTTTGAACAATTTATTTAAATCTCTTCATGATATGGTTGACGCGATTTTTGTTGCAAGAATTCCTTTTGATTCCAGTGAATCCATGGATGCAGCGCTTGCTGCATTAAATATTCACTGGCCAATCTTTAATCTCTTTCTCGCACTAGGTGCTGGTTTGGGAATTGCAACTGTCTCGATTGTCTCACAATATATAGGAGCTAGAAGAAAAGATTTAGCGATATCTTATGCATCAAAACTCATTCTTTTGTCAGTCATTATTGGTTTACTTGTGACATTAGTCTTTATCTTAACATCAGATTGGATATGGGGTTATAATCTCTTAGCCCGGATGATGGGTGCACAGGGTGAAACACTGGACTTTGCGAGCGACTATTTTCGAATTCGAAGCTTTGAAATGGTCTTTGTGTTCATGTTTATTGTTTATCAAGCAATTAGACAGGCCACTGGTGAGACATTATATCCTGTCATCTTAAATGTCGGAAGTATCTTTGTGAATATCTTTTTGACATGGCTATTTATTTCAGAATTCAAGATGGGTATTCATGGAGCAGCTTATGCGACTCTTATAGCTCAAGGATCGTTAGTACCTTTTATGTTATATGATTTATTTCACAGTAAAAAGCATATTAAAATTGAGATGAAGGAAATGAAACTTGATCTCGATACGATTAAAGATATGTCGCGATTTGCACTACCTGCATCGCTTGGACAAGCAGTATCAAGTTTAGGATTTGTTGTGATTCAAAGTGTGATTTTAAGATATGGTAAAGAAGTATCTGCAGGTTTCTCTGTAGGTAATCGAATCTCTAGTTTACTATTAAATCCTGTGGTGGCGATCAGTTCAATTCTTGCAGCATATGTCGGTTTAAATATTGGAAATAATCAACCTAAGCGAGCAAGAGATTCCTATAAAGTTGCGAGAAACTTAGGTTTAGGATTAATGATTGTTGGTGTATCGATTATTATTCCCCTTCGATTTGGAATTATTGAGTTTATTTTAGGAACAAAAGAAACAAACTCCTATGAGATTGCAGCTGAATATACATTTTGGTTACTCCTAACACAACCATTTATGAGTTTATTCCAAAGTTATATTGGACTCTTTAATGGTTCAGGTCATTCGAATTACACATTAAGAATGGCATCACTAAGACTATGGGGTATGCGTATACCCATGATTTTCCTATTTATGGCTATTTTTGATCAATCGGATTATAGTGGTATTTGGTATGCGATGATTATTAGTAATTTCTTGATTTTATTTTATGGACATTATTTGAAGAAGAGTATAAATTATGAAGTGCAGGTGAGACTATGAATTTACACATTGTATTATATGAACCAGAGATTCCTCAAAATACAGGAAACATTATGCGAACCTGTGTAGCTATCGGTGCAAAGCTTCATTTGATTGAGCCACTTGGCTTTAAAATTGATGAATCACGGTTGAAAAGAAGTGCACTTGATTACTATGAGCACTTAGATTATGTCGTTCATAAAAACTTTGAAGCATTTGCAAAAGAAAATGAAGGAACTTATTTATTTTTAACACGATATGGCAAGAAGAATTATGCTGATATAAACTATCCAAAGTTACCTGAACCCCTTTATTTAATTTTTGGTAAGGAGTCGACAGGTGTTGACCGTAAGCTTTTAGCGAAACATTTAGATAACTGTTATCGTATACCTACAACCGATAAGGTCAGAAGTTTAAATTTATCCAATGCGGTTGCGATTGTTGCCTATGAAGTTTTAAGACAATTTGATTATGAGAACTTGATTAAGACAGAACCTCACAAAGGTGAGGATTTCTTAGATCAGTTTATTGAAGGAGAAAATACGTGAAAAAAGATCACACTCAGACATTAGGCGAAGAAATCGCTAATGCAGTATCTCATGGACTTATGGCTATCTTTGGGATTGTTGCACTTATTTTATTACTTGTAAAAGCTCAGTCAACAACACATGTGATTGCTGCGATCATCTTTGGTTTTGGGATTATTAATTTATATACGATGAGTACACTCTATCATGCATTATTTCATCCTAAAGCAAAATCTGTTTTTCAACGTTTTGACCATTTATCCATCTATATTTTAATCGGTGGAACGTTTGCTCCAGCACTTTTATTATTACCTGCTTTGCAAGAACCCTATTTAGGAACGGTTGGTTTAGGTATTATCTTATTTACAGTACAATGGATTTTAATCATTATCGGTATAGTATTTAAATCCATATGGATTAAAAAATATGCGAAACTCCACTTATTTATCTATTTAGCGATGGGTTGGAGTGCATTAATCTTTGTGAATCAACTCCTTGCGTATCAAGCAGGAGCATTCTGGTTTGTCTTACTCGGTGGTGTTGCCTATTCGATTGGTGTGATTTTTTATGTGTTTCCACGTATTAAATATTTTCACTTTATCTGGCATATTTTCACATCACTAGGTACTGTTTTACAGTTTATAGCAATCTTTGGTTATCTTTATTAACATGAATATTTATTCATATACTTGTATAATTGAAAAAAATAAGTTATGATAC
>SBGC01000163.1 GCA_006226985.1 Bacillota bacterium
CTGAAAAAACGAGGACAACTTGTTGATATTTCTGTTTTCGATATTGACGGAAATGAAATTTCAGGTGAATTTATCGATGAATACTGCATCTATAGTGGTGATTGTAACCTGGAACTTAAGACAGTTCAACTGTCAACACTTCCTCTTAATTCAGCAGCTCCTATTGATTTATTCTATGTTGTTAATGTGAGTGCTGGAGAAGATTACATTATTCAATTTAAGATAAAACGTCGTCGCGATCTTCTTGTTAAACACTTGACTTTAGGACTAGTAACCTATGCATATAGTGACTTTTATGAAAATGAATATGATGATGATTATCAATATGTAAGTATATACTTTAGTAGTCTTAGTGATGATGAAAATTATATTCACTTGAGTAGTTTTTCAATGTATCGGATAGATGCGGAAGATTCAACAGAATTAAAAGGTACTACATGGCAAGAAAGTCGAACATTTATTGAAGGAGTTTATTTCAATTTTATTGAAGATTAAAAAAAATTGAGTCCATTGGACTCATTTTTCTTCTGACAACTTTTTGATACCCTTTTTGTCTAATCGATAAGGTATCCACTCATTTAGTTTTTTTGCACCTATCTGTTCATAAAAACTAATTGCTTTTTGATTCCAATCTAGACAAGACCAATCAAGTCTTTCACAATTTCTTTCTAAAGCTATATTCGCGAGTTCAACAAACATTTTTTTCCCATATCCCTTATGTCGATATGATTCCTTGACATAGAGATCTTCTAGATAAATATTTGCTTTACCTAAAAATGTTGAATAGTTATGAAAAAACAACATAAAAGAAACGGGAGCACTATTCTCTTCTCCAATAATGACTTCAGCTTGATGAAGATCAAAAAGGGAATGTTCTAATGAAGAATGGGTTGCTGTTACAAGGTGCTCAAGTTTTTCATATTGAGCTAGTAAACATATAAAATCATAAATAAGATGAATATCTTTTCTTTCCGCATATCGCATCGTAAACGGCATCTTTTTATCCTCAATTCTTTACTTCTTAAAGATAGATTAACACATTTTAATCAAATAAAAAAATCTCTATTCAAATTTCTTTAATTTACGTTTCTTGACATTAAACCTATGATATAATGCAAAGGAGGATGTGAAAAAATGATTGTTTTAGTCGGTGCAAGCGCAAGTGGAAAAACAGAATTAGCAAAAATACTCTTTAAGCAATATGGCTATACAAAGTGTATAACGACAACAACACGTGAACCAAGACAAAATGAAAAAGATGGTATCGACTATCATTTTTTATCGCAAGAACAGTTTTTAGATCTTAAGGAAAAAGATTCATTTCTTGAAGTAACTGAATATAATCATCATTTATATGGCATACAAAAAAGCGATGTAAAAATCAATGGCGTTGTGATCGTCGATCCACAAGGAGCGAATGCAATTGAAGAAAAAATCGGTAAACACGCATATATCGTTTATGTACACACATCAGAACCACGCAGACAAAAACGAATGACTGAACGAAAAGATTCAGAGCACTTAATTCGTCAACGTTTAAAAAATGATGCAGATATTTTTAAAGAAGAAGCCTTTCATACAATTAATTTAATACTTGAGAATGAAGATAATGACCTATACGATTTAGCAAAACATGTTCATGAGTCCTATCAAGCATATATAAACCTCATAAAATAATCTCGATAAGAGATTTTTTTTGTCCTAAATCATAGTATAATAAAAAAAATGGGGTGAAACGATGAAACTTGTATTAATCTTTGGTGATAGTGCAGTAGGAAAAATGACCGTAGGTCAAGAACTCATGAAAATAACAGAGTTAAGACTTTTTCATAATCACATGATGATAGAACCTGTTTTAGAGATATTTAATACATTTGACGTAAAAACCATTATCAAATTAAGACAAATCATCTTTGAATCATTTGCACATAGTGAACAATATGGTCTCATTCATACATACATGTGGGCATTTGATCAAAAAGAAGATTGGGATTATGTAGAAAACATTTGTGATATTTTTCGAAAAGTCAATGCAGATATTTATTTTGTTGAACTTACATGTCCCTTAGAAGAAAGACTTAAGCGTAATGTTACAGATAACAGATTAAAACATAAAGCATCAAAAAGGAATATTGAAGCATCCACTCAAAGACTACTTAATGACACAAAAAACCATCGATTAGTCTCTCATGATGGTGAGATACCCTTTAAAAACTATCTCAAAATTGATAATTCAACCTTATCAGCAAGCGAGACGGCAGAGCGCATCAAAACTCAATTTAAACTATAAAAAAACGAAGTCACCGACTTCGTTATTTTTCTACTTGAGCTTTATATCCTAAACGTGCAACACTATCGACTACGGTTTGATCTGTAACAAGCGATTCATCGTATGAAACAATAAGTTTGCTATCAGATAGTTTGACTTCAACATCCATAACTCCTTTGTTTCGTTTAACTAATTTGGAAATAGCGATTGAACAGCTCACACAGTGCATACCAATAACATCATATGTTTGAGTTTTCATCATCTCACCTATCTTTCATCTTTATTACACATGAAAATAGTTAAAAAATCAAATGATTTGAACTTAAACAATATCTTTTGTTATGCTATAATGAGTAAGATGAATGATTAAGAGGTTTCATATGAAAAAAAGTATCATAACATTAATTTTATATTTCTTTTTCCAAGGCTTACTGCATAATCTTGGGCATCCAGTGACACCAGCCTTCGTAAGAAGTCTAGAAATCCAAGACTATATGTTCGGAGTTTTCTTCGCATCGATGAGTTTTGGTCTCATGATTGGTGCACCTCTTTGGGGTACACTGGGTGATCGTGGAAGACGAAAAACATATATCTTTACAGGTCTTGCTTTATATAGTTTAGGTCAAATAGGTTTTGCATATTCTGGACATGAGATTATCATGATATTTTTCAGATTTGTGTCAGGTTTTGGTGTTGTTGGTTCAATGACTATTTTGACATCAATTCTCATTGAGAAATCAGATGTTAAGGATCGCGCTAAACATCTCGCTTATTCAGCAGCAGCAGTCACTTTAGGAGCATCACTAGGCTATTATGCAGGAGGATTTTTATCGACAAATCTGTTTTTTAGAGAGTTTTTAGGAACGAGTGATTATCGTGTCGTTTTCTTAATTCAAGCGTTATTAAACATTGTCTATGCAAGTATTGTTATTAGTACACTCCACATTGATCAAAGCCACTTAAATAAAGCTCAACGATCATCGTTTTTTAAGAGTTTAAAAGAAGTAGCGAATATTAAACCAAGTCTCTTAATATTTTTAATTTCCTTAACACTCATTACGATAGGAGCTACCAACTTATCGAAGTATATTGATGTTTATTTTGATGAACTTGGATATAGCCCAAGTGATTTAGGAACATTCGTGATGACAACAGGTATTGTTTCACTTTTTGCAAGTTTATTGATTGTTCCAGTCTTCGCTAAATTTAGAAAACAACTATATGTAATCGCGATTATTCAGTTATTATCAGCCTTCATTGTCTTCTTCGTCTTTAGAGCAGAAAAATTCTTACTGACAATCTATACGATCTATATGATCTATGTCATCTTTAAAGCAATTTACCAACCACTCGAACAAAACTATATTGCTAAACATGCAAGTGAAGGAAAATATGGCCGAATTATGGGTCTAAGACAATCCTTTGTATCGATAGGTATGATTATTGGTCCTCTACTTGGTGGATTCTTATATGAAATTCGACCACTAGTTTTATTTGATTTTAGTGGAATATCCTTTATTATAGGTGTTTTATTACTTGGTGTTGTCTATGTTCTTCAAAAAAAGGAACAAGCAACTGAAGCACTTGGCCAAATATAAATATAACGAAAAGAGGATCACATATGAACATTTCTCCTTCAATAAAAAACATTGATGATTACATTTATCAAGCTAACCCGTCGGTTCAGCCTTTGCTAAAAGAGATGCGTGTATTTATTAAATCGTTAGTTCCTGAAGCCATTGAAAAGATAAGCTATCAAATGCCAACCTTTTATTTAAATGGAAATTTAGTCCATTTTGCTGCTCAAAAGAATCATTTAGGTTTTTATCCAGGAGGTTCTGTGATTCATTTATTTGAGAATAAGCTTAAAAACTTTAAACATTCAAAAGGGGCTATTCAATTTCCTTATGATAAAGATATTCCTTGGGATTTACTTAAAGAGATGATCACTTATCGAAGAGAAGAAAACCTAAACTTAAAAAAATAAAAGGCCAGCGGCCTTTTTTGTTTTAGAAGAAGAGAAATGCTGATAAGACAAGTAGGTAAATGATAAAGAGATAATTCGCGTTTTCAAACGTAATACTTACTTCCCTCAGTTTTCGTGTTGGATAGAAATCTTTTGCTATAACAAATTTATAGAAAATAAATCCAAGTGCGATATATAGCACATAGTCAAACCAGTTTCGCCAATATAATAAATCAACATATGATAACGATTCACCTAAAATATTATTACCGAGTGGTATATAGAACAAACCGATGACTAGACAACTAAGAGCGAGTATTGACATACCAACATGCTGTCTTATATTTGATTCTTTAACGACATCTTTTTTAGGTCCAAAGAGAATTTGTGAAAACTTAATGAATGATGTAACAGTACCCAAATTGATTAAACTAAATAAAAACATTTTGGTTTGATCATATTTAAAATCATATTTTACAAGTGTTTTACTGACAAATCCATTAAACAAAGGTGCGCCACTAATTGATAGCATACCAACAATAAGAAGGATGGCTGTCCATGGCATGGTCTTCATGACACCTCTGATTTCATAAACTTTTTTAGAATGATATGTTTTAATGACAACACCAGCACCAAGGAATAGAAGTGACTTAAAGAGTGCATGATTAAATACATGTAACAATCCACCTAATTGGGATAAATGCGCTGCAGATGCTAACCCCATCATCATAATTCCAACTTGTGAAATCGTGTGGTATGCTAAAATCTGTTTTAAATCTTTCTGTGAAAGGGCAAAAGAAACGCCTACAAGCGCAGTTACAGCACCAATCCAGAAGAATACTTCACCCATTGGATAGTTAGCACCTAAAAACATTTGATTATTGATACGAATAAAGATATATAAAGCAGCTTTCACGATTAAACCTGAAAGGAGTGCAGATACACCCGATTGAGCAACGCCGTGTGCTCTCGGTAGCCATGTAAACACAGGGAATAAAGCAGCTTTCACACTGATTCCGCCAACCATAAAAATATAGGCTAGTTTCACAACATCAGAGTTTGCATGAAGGTGTATTTCGCTTAAAATAATTTGGATGTTAATGGTTCCGTATACATAGTATAAAAGAATGATACCAACAAGGAAAAACATCGCACCTAAGGTATTAATAAGTAAATAGTAAATAGCTGCTCGAAAAGCTTGTCCGCTTTTTTTATAGGCTATAAGTATAGTTACAATAACCGTCGTAAGCTCTAAGAAAACGAAGAGATTAAATAAGTCATTGGTTTGAAGAAGACCCATAAAAACGCCTTCCAAAAACATGAGGAAAAACAAGAACTTGGTTTCAAGTTGATTTGCCTTATATGTATAAAGCATGACAACAAGCCACATCAGAAGGGTCAAACCAACAAAAATAAGTGTGAGTTGATCAACATAAAATGTTATAGCAAACCGCACATTCCACCCACCAAAAACAAGAAGTGCATCATCAGGATTTTGTTTTAAATGAAGTGCATAAAAGATAAATAAAACAATTAATCCAATTTGCGTAACAAACATGATTAAGCTGAGTTTTGGTCGCTTGAATAAATAAATTAAAACAGCTGTTACTACAGGAACAAAGACGAATAATATCGGAGAATAGATCATGTCAATCCTCCTTCTTTAACACGACAGCCCATTCAATGCTGCCGTAATGATGGAATATTTTTATACATAGCATGAGTGCTAATGAAGTGATTGTCGAGCCAATAACAATCGTAGTAATCATTAAAGCTTGTGGTATAGGGTCGACCATTTGTATACCTAATGATGTTAAAATAGGTATTTCTCCACCTTCTAAGTTACCTAAGTTCAAAAAGAGTAAAATAATACCCGTTTCTACAATGGTGACACAAAAGACAGACTTAATAATATTTTTACTTGTAGCAAGTCCGTAAATACCGATTAAAATCACGATAAATGTCAAGATAGGATCCATTAGCGTCCCTCCTTCAAAAAAGCTGTGAAGATAGCAACTAATCCTAAAGCGACTTTCGCACCTATAATAACGTTTAAAAGCATTAAATAAATAGCTTTGATGTCAGGATTTGCATCTGTAATGAAATTTGTAAAGAGAAAACCGTTGCGTGTAAATATACTTAGAACGGATAAGAGAAGTAATAATAGAAATAAAAACTTTTCAATCGTTAAAATCAGTTTGACTTCAATCGTTTTTGAGATATCAATATAGTATAAAATCAAAATTGCGGTTGCAACAATTGCTCCACCTTGAAACCCACCACCAGGTGAAAGATGTCCGTTGATAATGACATATAATCCAAAAGCAAGCATGATAGGATATAAAAGTCTACTAAACGTAATAAATAAGTCTGGGGTTTTATACTTATCGAGCATGAAATTTGCGTTTTTCGATTCAATTTTATGTTGACTGATCCACATAATACCGGATACTGCGATCAGTAAAATACCTGCTTCAAATAAACTATCGAATAAACGGTAATCTAAATAGATTGCAGTGACTGCATTGATACTTCCTGTATCGAGGTAAGCGTTTGAATTAAAAAATACTCGACCTGCATTGTTATAAATCGTTTCTAAGTCGGTGATCGCATTAATAAATAAAAATAAAATAAGAGCGAGCATAGGAATTAAAGCAAACTTTTTAATCATAGAGAT
>SBGC01000047.1 GCA_006226985.1 Bacillota bacterium
ACAATTCAACAACTCATGAAGAGTGTTGCTGAAATCAAGGAAATATCAACAGAAGACGTAGACCGTCTTACACAACTTTATATGGACATTACACAGTCAGCGAAGTTCGTTTATTGTGGCGATGATCAATGGGACTTAAAAGAAAGAAATTTAGAGCTTTGGGACAAAGATGGTTTCGCTTTTGTTCATGCTGAAGAAATTGAAGAAGATGTTGAAGAAGACTTAGACTTTACAGAATTCGTTCTTGAAGAAGAGGAAGAAGTCGAAGAAGTTGAAGTTGATGATGAAGAAGTTGAAGAAATCGACGAAGAAATTAAAGAAGAAAAAGCTTATATCGATATTGATTTACCAATTAAGTCAACAGATGACGATGTCGAAGATGATCCAGAAATAGAATTTGATGATGACGAATATGATGAAGATGATTATAACGAAATCATGGATGACTATGAGGATATGTACGACGAATAACAATCTTTAAAATTAAGGGTATACAATACATAAGTATGCCCTTTTTATATCAACTGGAGGATAAAAATGGATTACAAAGAATGGTTAGGATATTTAGCTTCACTCATCGTTTTAATATCACTACTCATGAGTTCAGTAAAAAAACTCAGATGGATTAACTTAATTGGCTCATTAACATTTGCAGTTTATGGGTTTTTAATTGATGCACTTCCTGTAGCAATCATGAATACGGGTATTATTGGGATTAACATTTATTATTTAATCCAGATGTATCGAAAAAATGATTATTTTACATTAACAGCACTTGATAAAGAAAAAAATTATTTTGAGTATTTTATGTCTTTTTATAAAGAAGATATTAAAACATTTATTACAGAAGAACATGATTTAAAAGATGAATCTTTAGTTAAGTTATTCATCTTAAGAAATACCGTTCCAGCGGGTATATTTGTTGCTAAAAAAACAAAAGAAGATCAAATGGATGTTTATATTGATTATGTAACACCACAATATAGAGATTTCCAAATTGGTGAATACTTATTTAATACACAGAAAAAATACTTTATTGAGCAAGGCATTAACTCTCTTATTTCACATCCAGGAACAGAGAAACATGAAAAGTATTTACAAAAAATGGGATTCATTAAGAAGACAGAAAAAGATGAAGTATTCTATATCAAGGAAATAAAATAATCAAAATTGTTAGTTGAGTTTGTGAAAACATTTGATATAATTATAAAGGGCACACCAAAAGAGCCTCCTACATAACAGGAGTCTCTTTTTATTTTTTAGGAGGATAAAATGGCAAAGTATATTTTCGTAACCGGAGGGGTTGTTTCAAGCCTTGGAAAAGGCATTACCGCTTCAGCAATTGGACAGCTATTAAAGAGTAGAGGACTTAAAGTTTTCATGCAAAAATTTGATCCTTACATTAACGTCGATCCAGG
This sequence comes from Bacillota bacterium, assembly GCA_006226985.1. Classification (GTDB taxonomy): domain Bacteria; phylum Bacillota_I; class Bacilli_A; order Acholeplasmatales; family Acholeplasmataceae; genus Peloplasma. The sequence goes on from SBGC01000047.1 coordinate 1,419, forward strand.
TACCATGAGCCCTTATCAACATGGTGAAGTTTTCGTGACCGGTGATGGCGCAGAAACAGATTTGGATCTAGGACATTACGAGCGATTTATTGATGAGAACTTAAATAAACATTCAAGTATTACAACAGGGAAAATATATCAATCCGTTTTAAAAAGAGAACGACGTGGAGACTATTTAGGTGCCACCGTTCAAGTCATCCCCCACATTACTGATCAAATTAAAAAGAAATTAATTGATGTTGCTAAACATACAGAACCTGATGTTGTTATCACTGAAATTGGTGGAACAGTAGGTGACATTGAATCACTACCCTTCCTCGAAGCCATCAGACAAGCTAGAAGAGATTTTGGATATCATAATACATTATATCTTCATACAACACTCGTCCCTTATTTAAAAGCAGCTAATGAGATTAAAACGAAACCTACACAACACAGCGTTAAAGAACTGATGAGTTTAGGTATTCATCCAGATATTATTATGTTAAGAACTGAGATGTCTATCTCAGAAGAACAAAAAGATAAAATAGCTTTATTTTGCGACGTAGAGCCAAATGCTGTTTTTGAGTCTTTAGATGTTGACGTATTATATGATGTCATTAATAAACTTTATGATCAGCATGTTGATGATTGGATATTAAATCATTTCAAATATGAAAACATGAAAAAAGCTGATGTCACACCATGGATTGAACTTGTAGATCGTATTCGTCATTTAAAGGAAGAAATTCATATTGCTTTAGTAGGAAAATATGTTCAACTACATGACGCTTATCTATCGGTATCAGAAGCGTTAAAGCATGCAGGTTATTTCCATAATCATAAGATTGTGATTCATTGGATTAATGCAGAAGATGTCGATCAATCGAATATCATGGACAAAGTAAATGGATGCCATGGCATCTTAGTTCCTGGTGGATTTGGTAAAAGAGCGACAGAAGGTAAGTTAGCAGCAATCACATATGCACGAGAAAACAACATACCTTTCTTTGGTTTATGCTATGGTATGCAACTTGCAGTTATTGAGTATGCGAATAACGTCTTAGATCTAAAAGGAGCGAGTTCTACAGAAATCGATCCACAAACACCACACCCTATCATTTCACTTCAAAGAGGTAGAATTAGCGACGAAGATTTAGGTGGAACGTTAAGATTAGGTCTCTATGATTGTGAGATTAAAGAAGGTACGTTAGCATATCAGGCATATCAACAAAAACTCATCCAAGAACGTCATCGTCATCGTTACGAATTTAATAATAATTACTTAGAATATTTTGAAGATAGTTCGATGGTTTTATCTGGATATAATAGTGAGTATCATTTAGTCGAGATGATTGAATTGAATAATCACCCATGGTTTGTTGCTGTTCAGTTTCATCCAGAATTTTTATCAAGACCACTAAGACCACACCCACTCTTTAAAGACTTTATCAAGGCATCGATTCAATACAAAAAAAGATAGTCATATAAAAACGATTACATCACTGGATTGATTGCTAAAAAGGATACTTTGTAATATAATATATGTGTCAAAAATTCATAGGAGGAATTTACTTATGTCAGTCGTATCAGCAAAAGAAATGCTCATCAAAGCTAGAAAAGAAGGCTATGGTGTTGCACAAATTAACATTAACAATCTTGAATGGATTAAAGCAGTTTTAACAACTGTTGAAGAATTAAAATCACCTGTTATTCTTGGTGTATCTGAAGGTGCAGCAAAATATATGGGAGGTTATCGTAATGTCATGGCAATGGTTAGAGAATTAGATGCTTTCTATAAAGTCTCAGTTCCTGTTGCAGTTCACTTAGACCATGGTACATATGAAGGAGCATATAAAGCATTAGATGCTGGATTTACTTCGATTATGTTTGATGGTTCACATTACCCATTTGAAGAAAACTTAGCTAAAACTAAAGAAATCGTTGCTGCTTGTCATGCAAAAGGTGTTTCTGTAGAAGCTGAAGTTGGTTCAATCGGTGGTGAAGAAGATGGTGTCGTAGGTATGGGCGAAGTTGCAGATCCAAAAGAATGTGCTACTATCGCAGCTACTGGTGTTGACATGTTTGCAGCTGGTATTGGTAATATTCATGGTAAATATCCTGCAAATTGGCCAGGATTACGTTTCGATGTTTTACAAACTGTAGCTGATGTTACAAACGGTGTACCTCTTGTACTTCATGGTGGTACAGGTATTCCAGCAGAAATGGTTCAAAAAGCTATTTCAATGGGTGTATCAAAAATTAATGTAAACACTGAACTTCAACTAGCATTTGCAGCAGCAACTCGTAAATATATCGAAGCTGGAAAAGATTTAGAATCTAAAGGATTTGATCCAAGAAAACTACTAAACCCAGGATATGAAGCAATTAAGCAAGTTATTAAAGATAAACTTGAAATGTTTGGATCTGTAGGTAAAGCATAAAAAAGGATGTGAAAAAGTGAGAGATGAACTAATCTATCATGAGTTTGCCAATTGGAAAATTGAACACCATGACCTACTGAAGTATCTCATGGAAGCTGACTCGGGATTAATGATTCACTTTAAACATGTTTTAGAAGTCATTGATTATTTATATGACAAATTAATCGATGATATGACCTATACTGATGAAGAAGATCAAATCTTTGAAACAGGGTTTCTATATGTTTTAGAACAAGTCGATAAATTAAACGAAGTTTTAAACAAATCTTATCAAAACAATCTTGAAGATTTAGAAAAGCATGCCAAGGATTTGAATTTATTACTCGCAACTGTTGACTTTCAAAATGAATTACTCGGTATGGAAAATTTTGATCAAAAGGATTTGGATAAGCTCATTTCATTTGAAAAATATGTGAATGATATGCTAAACCGTAAAAAAGAAATACCATTAGATAAGTTTAGTGAGTTTGATCATTTAACAGATGAGATATTTTCCAAATTTGATTATGATTTCTATACAGTCAATCAAATATTTCTTGAAATTGCAGATGAATTAGGTATACTATAAAACATAAAAACCAACGGGAGTTGGTTTTTTTTATATGATTGATGTATAATTTGATTAAGAAAACGATTGAATAATCATCAGGGGGCTAAGACATGAAAAAGATATTTTCACTTTTTTTCAGCATTCTATGTGGAATCATCATATCAGCTTGTTCAACGCCAACAGTATTTCGGGAACTCGATGCATTAGTCATCGTTGAAGGCTATATTGAAATCTCTTTAGATCAAAAAGAATGGAAACAAGCTATAAAAGAAGAAGATTTTGATGCTTTATTAGCTAAGAACTACCCATCATTTGAGCTGATACCTATAACAACAGAAACAGGTAAACCACCTTTTTATGCTGTCGATCATGAGAAGAAAGAACTGATTGAATCTGGCTATATAGAGATTCCTATTTATTTTAAGTCAGCAACCTTAGATCAAGTCATTTGGAAGAGTGCAACGATATCAAGCCTACCTATCGCATGGAAAAGCGATGTTGATTTTGTTTCAGCAGCAAGCCAAGTCGATAAAGATGAAGAAATTTACGCTTCACTGGTTAATGCGATAAGAATATCTGTTGAAGATGCCAATCATGAAGAGTCAATCGTCATCTATGAGAGAGCAGCAGGATATCATCATAATCATGTTATTGGTGATGGTGGAGATTTATCTCTTGATGGTCAAGGTATAGACGGTTATTTGTCCTATCATTACGCTAAGTATCAACAATTGCTCTTTGGTGCAGAAAATGTTGTACTTCCTAATTCATTAACAGAAATCAAAGAAACACAACACATTGTTGTATTAAATATGATACAATCTGGTAATTTATATCAAGGAGAAATGATGATTCGAATTTGGGTTGAACAATGGGACCCTGATTGTTATCCCATTGTATTAAGTAGTGATTTTTCAATGCAGTTGACATTTAAAGGTATAAAAAGTGATTAACGAGTTAACCACTTCAGTGTATCAGATAAAGTCATTTCAAATGGAATGAGTTCATCAAAGAGATGAACTTTTCTTTTTGAGTCATCGTAGGCATCATTTTCCAATAAAGATTGAATCATGATTTTAGAATAATGCGGATGGATGATCGCAAATAATTTTGCAATAAAAATTGGAACAGGAATAATCACTTTTTTAGAATGTATTATCTTACTGATCAAATGATAAAGATCTTTAATTTGACAATGAAAGCCTGATAAAATGATTTGCTCTTGAGCTGTTTGTTTGGATGCAAGGTATATAGCTTTTGCGATATCCCTTACATCAATGAAATTATAACCACCATTTATTGAGAACAAAATTCTATTTTTGATGATTTTTTTAAGCTCAAAACCGATTTTTGAAGGTTTAAAGTCATAAGGTCCAATGACGGCAGAAGGATATAAAATAACGCCATTAAGTCCGGTCAATATGTGATCGTATACATACTTAGTAGCAAGCCACTTGCTTGTTTGATAATGCGATTTATGTGGGTATTGATCAAAAGATCTTGGTTCATAAATAATTCCTTTTTTGGATTTACTAATCGTATCAACAGAACTTATATAAATAAACCTACATGATTTCTTTTCTGCAATTCCAACAAGTCTTTTTGTGAGTTGTAGATTTGTACGATAGGTTTCAAGACGATTTTTTTGAGTTAAATTGACATAGCCAGCAACATGAATGATGATGTCGTTGTAATGGATAGCTTGATCAAGGAATTCATCACTAAAAAACTCAGCGCAATGCGTATCTACAGTTAATCCATCAAGTGATTGATCATATTTGCGTATTAAAATACGAACAGGTTCACCTTGTTCTAAAAGATATCTTAAGACATTATTTCCGATAAGACCGGTTGCTCCAGTAAGGACATACATATTCGTTACCTCATTGTTTTCATTATATCAAAATTCGTGATATCATATAAGACAATAAGAGGTGATGATGTGAACTTAGAAACACTTATCAAAGACATGAGAGAATATCATCGAACAGATGAGACATTATCCTATGCTTTTAGAATTGAACAACTTAATCAATTAAAAACAGCCATTATCAAATACCAAAACGATATATTAGATGCACTTAATAAAGATTTAAACAAGTCGCAATTCGAAGGATTTTTAACTGAAGTTGGGGTTGTACTTTTAGAAATTAAGGATACCATCAAGCATTTAAAAAAATGGATGAAAGTTAAACGTGTCAAAACACCAGTAACACTTTTTAAGGCTAAAAGCTTTTTATATCCTGAACCTTATGGTGTCGTACTTATTATGTCACCATGGAATTATCCTTTTCAACTCGCGATCGCTCCATTAATCGGGGCAATCGCTTCCGGTAATGTCGCTGTATTAAAAGTATCACCAGATGCAGTTCATACATCACTTGTGACAAAAAAGATGATTGAATCCATTTTTCAACCCTCATATGTCACTGTCTTAACAGGAGGACTTGAAGAAAGTCAAGCAATCATAAAACAACGATTTGACTACATCTTTTTCACAGGTAGCACGCATGTTGGACGTATTGTCATGGAAGCAGCAAGCAAACATTTAACACCGGTTACTTTAGAATTAGGTGGAAAAAGTCCGTGTATTATTGATGAAACCGCAGATTTAGATAAAGCAGCTAAACGAATTGCATTTGGAAAGTTCATTAATGCAGGTCAAACATGTATCGCACCTGATTATATCTATGTCTCTAACAAAGTTAAAGATCAATTCATTGTTGAAATGAAAAAATGGATCAATGAATTTTTTCAAGGACGAGCAGTTGATCATGATGATTACCCTAAAATCATCAATCTCAAGCATTATCAAAGACTTATATCACTCATGCATAAAGATAAAATTATTCATGGAGGACTATATAATAATCAAAAAATAGAACCTACATTGCTTGATAACGTGACAAGAGATGATGCTATCATGAAAGAAGAAATCTTTGGTCCACTACTACCTATTTTATCGTTTGATCATTTACAAGAAGTTATTAATGACTTAAAACAACAAGAAAAACCACTGGCTTTATATATGTTTTCAAAAAGTAAAGAAAACCAGCGGAAAATCATTACTTCACTTTCATTTGGAGGAGCAACCATTAATGATACACTCATGCACGTAGCAAGTGGGTATCTCCCATTTGGTGGTGTGGGCGAAAGTGGTATGGGTTCATATCATGGTAAGAGTAGTTTTGATACATTCTCGCACGATAAATCGATTTTATTTCGATCACATCTTATTGATTTAGATTTTAGATATCACCCATATACAAAAAGGAAGAAAAAAATCGTTAATCTATTTATCAAATAAAAAAAGGGGTTCGCTATGTAGCGAATCCCTTTATTCGTTTTTTAATCGATTAGTTGTAAATAAGGACATCAAACATATGATAACCAGATTCATATGTGTTGATTAGTAGGTAATAATCTCTTCCAGCTTCAAGATATACTGTAGCAGCAAAATTCCATGAATCACCGCTATCATCATCATATCCTATTTCATACATATCTTCATCAAAAATTGATATATATGTGTCAGGGTAATCACCTGAAACAAGTGATTCGATATAATAAAAACCGGAAGTACCTGGAGTAAATAGGAAATAAGTTGGACCGTCAACATATACTGTTGATGTACCATAAACAATGTAATAATACTCTTCAGGGCCTTTATTTCCGCCGTCCATACCTTCAAAAATCATTTGAATCATTTCAGCAATCGCACCGATTCTTTCCATATCGTCATATGTAAGTGCATTGAAGTTAAAGTCAGCAATCGCATGAATTTCTGTAATAAATCCATCAACTTCTGTTGTTACCATAGTCTTCATTTCATTGATTTCAGTGACTGTCATACCATGTAAAGCAACCATTTCAGCATCTTTAAGGATATTTTCAAAGATTGTGTTAATGATATCATCAATGACTAATTCATTTGCAGATGATAATGCAATATCCAATACTGTAATCATTGAAAGTATAGCTGCTACTTCAGGATCTAAGTTTTGATTACTCATAATAGCAGGTATATTTGCATCGTCAATTGCGTTTAAGACTGCAGTTTCTAGTAAAATAACGTTTGCTACAACATCTGCAACATCATCTAAGATTGCATCAAAGTTTGGAGTTCCAGCCATCATCATTGATCCGAGAGCAGCAGTTGCAGGAATTTGAATAAATTCTAAGATTGTTAGGATAGCTTCTTGATCGAGTTCACCCATGATAGCTGTATTGTAATCCATAAATAATGGAAGAATATCTTCAATTACTGATGTAATAACATCTACCATTGGAAGTTCCATACTGTTCATTTGTAAATCTAATATTGCATAGAATAATGCAGCTTCTGATGAAACAAATTCGTTAAATACGTTTTCGCCGATTGTAGCGAAGATATCCATTGTTGCACGGATTGTATCATATTCAGCTTTGAATGCTTCGAGCATTCCAACTGCCATAGCAGCTTCATTTTCATCCATGTATGGGTCATTTTCGATTTGATAAATAACTTGATCAATCGCAAGACCGAATAATGCTTCCATAGCTTCATCTTGCATGAGTTCATCAAAGTCTGCAAATAATGTAGCATTAGCATCTTTGAAATCACTAATATATGTCATAACATATAATACTAGGTCAATGAGTGCTTCAGGATTTGGTTCCATACTCGTTTCAATTGATTCTACCATAGCTTGAATATCTTCAACTGTTTGTGTATCAACAGATGCGATAAATTCCAATACGATGGTAATTTCTAAATGATTAACTTCAGCTAAGAACTGAGCATGAGGTAAGTATCCTGACATATCTTCACCAGAGATTGCACCAGCAATTGTCATGAGTGAAGAGTATAAGAATGTAAAATCAGTAACAGATGGCATAGTATCTTGTAAGATGCCTACAACTTCATCTTTAATAATGATGATTTCGTTAATTGATAATTCTGTACCTTCAATTGCGTCATCAAGTAGTCCAATCACGTTTGTAGATAATGAATCTTTGAATGTTAATAAGAAATCAATAATGATTTCAAGTGATTGAATCGTGATAGTTGGATTTGCTTGCAATGCAGCTAGCATTTCTTCTACATCCATACCATCTTCAACTTCATAGACTTCTTGAGCTGTTGATCTTTCGACTTCCATTTCAAGAGAAACGATTAATAAGTGATAAATAATTGTTGCAGCTGCATATGCATCGATATCATATGTATCGAGCATTTCCATTTCTGTCATTAAAGCACTTAAATTTTCAGGACCTTGTTCAGCTCCCATCATGTCATTAAGTTCATCAAAGAAACCAAGTGCGTTAGCTTCTGACATGTTGATGCTTGTAACAGCTTCAGCATAAGCTTCAGTCATACGAAGCATATTTTGATATTCTTCAAAATCCCAGTCATTAGCAAAATCAGATCTTGTCATATCAGCTGATGTATAAGCTGGATTGAGTATAGCTAGAACACCTTCTGTGACAACTTCTGGGTCAGATAATTGGACGACTGTATAAGTCAGAACTGTAGAGGGTAAAGACTGGCTTTCTCCCTTAACTGTTACGACACTCACTAAGCGATTACCAACTAAGATATTTTGAGTTGTTAAATCGAGTGATGTCCCTTCACGAACTTCAATAGGACGTTGATCAATATAAACGATATAATAATCGGCTCCTGATACAGCGTTCCATGTTAATAGACCTTCATCAGATATTTCAACATTTGTTGGAGGATTAATCGTTGGATCAATTTCATCCTTACATGCAACAAGTGCGAAAACCGAGAAAATCATCAATACTAGTAAAAATATTTTTTTCATTTTTTTCCTCCGTTTTGTGTGGTCTCCTCACCACGAATAACGTCATATTATTGCTAGTTCAATGTTAATGAACTACAATAACCCCACATATGCATTTCATTTTAAGATTAACTTAATTATACATGAAATGTATGCATCTTTCAATTTCATCAGCTATTTTTAGCAATATGAGCCGATGAATTTATTCAATTATAGATTAATGTTAACTATAAAGTAAACATAAAGTATGATTGTGATTAGATTATACATCTATTTGATAAAAGTGTCATAATTATGACTCCATTAATAGATTTTTATGACATCAGTTACAGAAATATGTCTTGTTTTTAATATATAGAATCCCTTTGTCAAGGTAAATAATAAGGTTGAAATAATTAATCCATACACAATCGATGAGTTTGTTAAACTGATAGATTCGTATTCACCAAAGAATAGAACAAAGTTTTTAAGTTCTCGCCCGATGAGAATAAACGAAGTAAGTGTTGAAATAATCATCACAATGAAGAATAACGCACTTTCGTAAATTTGCATAACCACCATTTTTCGATGTGAATAACCAAGAACGTATAATCTTGCGTAGACAGCACGCATTTGATCAATGAGTAGAGATGAATGGTTGATGATTGATAAAACAAAACAAAGTAAGATGACCACGATAATGATATTTAAATATTCAGTGGCTTTTTCCATATCAGATACGAGTTGATTAACAAGTTGATCGTAGTCAAGAATGTAGATGAGTTTATGACTATATGCGTCTAATAATTGATTGTTTAAGAGATCTTTATCAGAGGCTGCATTAACAAAAATAGCATTATTATTTAAGTTTTCATAACCTGTAACAGAATTGATATTAATAATCGCCAAATTTCCAATCTGCTTTTTAAAGAATCCGCCAATAATGAAAGATACTGAAGGGTATTCTGGATTTATATCAAGGATAATGACGTCATCGATGTCTAATTGATATAAAGCTCTAAATCGCTCAGGTAGTAAAATGATGGGTTCATCAAGTAACAATTTTTGTTTAGCCTCATCGGTTATTTCTAGATTAAAGAAATCATCAATATCATCAGGATGAATGGATACGACATCTCGGATTGCCTCATCGACATCAATAGCCTTGATGTCTTGATATAAACCAACTTTAGCGCTTGCTGCGACTTCATCAAGTGCACCGATTTCTTGATAGGTTAACTCATAATCATCAATGATGTTTGTGACAATAAAATCGAGCTGATATTGCTCACGATACTCAGTTCTTCTAATGACCATGTAATCATTTGCTAAAATAAGTAAAAAAATACTGAGTATTGAAATGAGAAGAACTGACATATATTGATAAAATGATTTTTTAGATAGAAGAATCTTTAAATGAAGAAAAAAGATGAAAGGCTTTTTCTTTGTATTGAATATTTTTGTTATGAGTTGGATTGAAAGAGATCCAAAAGATAAGATAAATAGGATCGATAGTAATATTTGAATAGGTGCTCTATAGATGGATAATAACTCAGATAATCGGTTTATTTTAAGTAAAAAGTAGATGATTATTGAACTTGAAGAGATTAGCGCATACAAAAACATACGGTTTTTCACTTCATGACCGCTATCTTTCGTTTGTTCGATTAAAGCATCTTTATTGAATCTGTGAAAAAATAACATCGTTGTTAAGACAAAGATAATGAACAAGATGAGACTCACGATAGCTATATTTCCTATAGGTATCGCATAGGTTATTGGTGAATCTAAAAATTTGATGCCATAGTTTATGATTATCTGAGTAGCAAATACACTTAAAAGGAGTGACAGGATAAAGAAAAACAGCATCTCAAAAATGACAATTAAAAACGAAAACCATTTTTGACCACCCAATGTTTCAATCACTGCGAACATTTTTTTCTTATCCTGAAAATAGACGAGTAGCGTTGTATATAGTACTAAGATCACTGTGATGCTGACGATACTAACAATCATTTCATAAACATTGATGTTACGATCAACCATTTGATCCATGAAATCTGCATCGATTGTCAAACTGTAGTCTAAGTAGGTATAATCCGTATTTTCTTTGATAAGTGAAATCGCATCTTCAAGGGCAATATCTGGATGAACGTCCAAATAAACAGTATTATGAATGTTTACAAGTAATGACGGATTGAGTGATGCTAATCCAGGAGATAACGACTCGAGGAAAAATGAAAAAGAAACAAGCTTATCAATGTAAATTGATTGATCTCTAAATAATTTACCATCTTCAACAATTTCGATGATTTCAAATGTTCGACTCAAATCGCCTGAGTAAAGTGTTATTTGATCATTAAGAGATAATTCATACGTCTTTGCGAGCGAAGAGGTGATAATCATTTCATCCTCTGCTAAAATCTTTGATGTCGGTTGATTCGATAAAGAGATTTTTTTAAACTGTTCAATCGTTGAAGCATAGAGGTGTGCATAAAAGCGATCATCATGCTCTGTTTCAAGGAGTAAATCTATTTCAAAAAAAGGAATATAATCAACTAAAACGTGATCTAATGAGTCATCATTTAAGTCTCTTGTTTGAAAAAAGCGTGTATCACCATGAGGATTTACACCCATCTTTAAATCGAGATCGTGATAAATATCTGTATATTCACCATAAAAATAAGCTTTAAAAAACGTAGGAATGGTTGAACCGAGAAGAAGCGTTGAAAAAAGCGCTAAAAAACCAATGACCATCAATACGGATTTCATAGGGTGGGAAAAAATATTTTTATATGCGTATCGCCAAGCAAATTTTATCTTAGCGAAGCTTTCTTTCATCACGTATCACCTTTCCATCAAGTAAATGAATCATACGACTAGCATATGTTGTTGTTTCCTCGTTATGGGTGACCATAAGGATAGTTTTTCCAAGCGATTGATTCAAGTGAGAAAAAAGCTCCATGATTTTCTTTCCATTTTCATAGTCAAGATTACCTGTGGGTTCATCAGCAAAGATAATTTCAGGCTCATTAATTAAGCAACGCGCAATCGCGACTCTTTGTTGCATACCACCGGATAACTGTGATGGATAATAAGATTCATAACCTGATAAACCAACAATGTCTAATATTTTTAAGATATCTTCTTTACTAGACTGATAACCTAAAACAGCTGATAGTAAAATATTTTCGTAAACAGTTAAGTTTGGAATTAAGTTATAAAACTGAAAAACAAACCCAATTTTCTTAGAACGAAGTTCTGCTTTTTCTAGATTACTATAGGTTTTTAACTCTTTATCAAAAACTAAAACAGAACCTTCTTGATAATCTTCTAATCCACCAAGTACGTAAAGCAGTGTCGTTTTCCCAGAACCAGAAGGACCCACGAGAGAGACGAACTCACCTTTTTCTATTGAAAAATCTAGACCACGTAATACAGGTGTTTGAATTTTTCCATTCATGTAATTTTTAACGAGACCTTGCACAATGATTTGTTTCAACATCATCACCCATTTCATAACTATTTTACCATATAACAAGCACCACATATCGTAATAAAAAAAAGTAACTGAGACAGTTACTTTTTGAATTTAACGATGCTTTAAGTGTGGGAATAAGATAACATCTCTAATATTTGGTGTGTTGGTTAAGAGCATAACAAAGCGGTCAATACCAATACCAAGTCCACCGGTAGGTGGCATACCATATTCTAGAGATTCAACAAAATCAATGTCCATTTCATTCGCTTCATCATTACCAAGCGCTTTTTCCTTTAATTGGTTTTCGAATCTTTCTCTTTGATCAATAGGATCATTTAACTCACTAAATGCGTTTGCATATTCTGATTTATTAATAAATAATTCAAAGCGATCAGTAAATCTTGGATCTTTTTCATTCTTCTTAGCGAGTGGAGATATTTCAATTGGATGTCCATAAACCATTGTTGGTTGAATGATGTGTTCTTCACAATAATGTTCAAAGAATGCTTCAACGATATGTCCGTATCCAAAATGTTTTTCAACATGAATATTATGCTTCTTAGCAATTTCTTTCGCTTGGTCTAAAGACATTTGTTGCCAAAAATCAACACCAGATAATTCTTTAATCGCATCAACCATATGCCATCTCTTCCATGGACGTCCCATATGAATGGTTGTTTCATTAAAGTCAATGTCATACGTTCCTAATGTTTCATAAGTGACAGTTGATAAACATTCTTCAACTAGGTCCATCATATCTTCCATATCTGCATATGCGAGATATGCTTCAATGGTTGTAAATTCTGGATTATGTTTCGCGTCCATACCTTCATTTCTAAAGAGTCTACCAATTTCATAAACAGCTTCTAAGCCACCAACAATGAGTCTCTTTAAAGGTAATTCAGTCGCAATTCTTAAATAAAAATCCATATCAAGAGCATTATGATGTGTCACAAATGGACGTGCTGCAGCACCACCTAAAATTGAATGAAGTACAGGAGTTTCAACTTCAATGAATCCTTTGTTATCAAAGAATTTTTGAATTGAACGAATAATCTTAGGTCTCGTCATCGCAACTCTTCTTGATTCATCGTTAACGATTAAATCAACATAACGTCTACGTCTCGCTTCTTCCTTGTCTTGTAAACCATGGAATTTATCAGGAAGTGGACGTAGTGCTTTCGTTAAATGCGTAAAAACATCAGCCTTAATGGTCAATTCGTTTGTTTTTGTTCTAAAAAGAATTCCTTCAATACCAACGATATCACCTAAATCCGCTGATTTGAAGACTTCATAAGCATCTTCGCCTACATGATCTAATCTGACATATACTTGGATTTGTGCATCTCTATCTTTCACATGCATAAAACCTGCTTTACCTTGTGCACGTTTTAACATGATACGACCAGCAACAATCACTTTGACTTGTTTTTGTTCTAGTGTGTCATGATCATCTTCGCCATATGCATCAAAAATAGCTTTAGCAGTATGTGTGCGTACAAATTTATGACCGAAAGGGTCAACACCTTTATTTTTTAATTCAGTCGCTTTTTCACGACGGATAATTTGCTGTTCTTTTAAATCTTCTGGGTACATAATAGCCCTCCTATAATCCAAGATATTATATCATAGAAAAAGCCATAAATAAAGTTATGGCCGTTTTTCTTCACTCAAAAGTTCGTACATTAATTCGTCTTTTTTTAGTTCAAGACTGGTTACACGAACCTTAATGATTTTTAAACCGAGATAAAGTGTTAATACATCATCAATTTTGAGTTGGATGGAAGGTTTAGCAACCTTTCCATTAACCTCAATCTTATCTTTTTCAGCTGCTTCTTTAGCAAGTGTTCGACGCTTAATGATTCTTGATACTTTTAAGTATTTATCAAGCCGCATTGACAGCATCACCATTCTTTTCATGCCACCAAGAAAGCTTACCAGTTTTTGTGATTTCATCGATGTCAGCTTTAGTGAGTGTTTCAACTTCAACTAAGTAGTGTGCAATTTTATCAAGTAAATCACGATTTTCTGTGATAATTTTTCTAGCTTCGTCATAGCAAGTCGTAATAATATGTCTAACTTCTTTATCGATTTCATGAGCAACTTGGTCAGAGAAGTTCTTTTCTTTGAAATAATCTCTTCCTAAGAAGACATTTCCGCCGCCAGTCTCATATTGGATAGGACCTAAATCACTCATGCCGTATTCAGTAACCATCGATCTAGCGATATGCGTAGCAACTTGGAAGTCGTTATAAGCTCCAGTAGTTACTGTATCAAAGACAATTTCTTCAGCAACACGACCACCTAGATAAGAAGTAATACGAGCAACTAACGATTTTTTAGTTTCTAAGAACTTTTCTTCAATCGGAACCATAAGGTTATATCCACCCGCACGACCACGAGGAATGATGGTTACTTTTTGGACGACGTTAGCATCTTCAAGTTTTATACCGATGATTGCATGACCTGCTTCATGATATGAAACAACTTTCTTTTCTTCAGCCGAATATTTTCGGCTCTTTTTAGCAGGTCCCATCATGACACGGTCAATGGCTTCATCCATATCCTGCTGACTGATCAGGGTTCTGTTGTCACGCGCTGCAAGCAAAGCAGCTTCGTTGAGCAAGTTTTCAATATCCGCACCGGAGAATCCTGGAATGCGGTGTGCGAATTCGGACAGTTTGATCTTTGGATCGAGTTTCTTGTTTCTGGCATGAACTTTCAAAATAGCTTCACGACCGCGAACATCTGGTAAGCTGATCGTGATTTGACGGTCAAAACGACCTGGTCTGAGCAACGCTGGGTCCAAAACATCGGGACGGTTGGTTGCTGCCATGATGATGATACCCATGTTGGTTGTAAAACCATCCATTTCGACCAGAAGTTGGTTCAATGTTTGTTCTCTTTCATCATGTCCACCACCAAGTCCGGCACCACGCTGGCGTCCAACTGCATCGATTTCATCGATAAATATGATACAGGGGGAATTCTCCTTGGCTACCTTGAACAGGTCACGAACGCGTGAAGCACCGACACCGACGAACATTTCGACGAAGTCAGACCCAGAGATAGAGAAGAAAGGCACGTTGGCTTCACCGGCTACGGCACGTGCAAGCAACGTCTTACCTGTACCCGGTGCACCGACAAGCAATACACCTTTGGGGATACGAGCACCCATATCAACATATTTCTTAGGTGTCTTAAGGAAGTCAATCAGTTCTTCCATTTCCTGTTTTTCTTCGTCACAACCCGCAACATCTTTGAAAGTGACTGTTTTTTCGCGGTTGAGTTTTGCTCGGTTTTTGGCGAAATCAAACGCTTTGGAATTCTGATTGTTCGCGTTTCTAAAAATGATAAACAAGATCACGAGAACAAGAATCATCGGTACAAGATTGATTAGAACCGACCAAAATGTAATGCCGGATCTTGGAACAATCGATGTCTGTCCTCCCAAAGATTCGACTTCAAGAAGAATCGTTTGTGCGTAATCCAGTGGCATGATGCCTTCGAAATTAACGGTGCCATAGGTGCTTGCTGAAGCACTGGTGGCGTAGAAGACACCGGTGATTTCCACTA
>SBGC01000080.1 GCA_006226985.1 Bacillota bacterium
ATATCTTCTTACAATATCATATATATTATATAAAAAAAACTGCAATTAAAAAAGAATTAACGTGAATTTTTGTTAATTGATGAATATCTAGCAAAAAGGCATCTCAGTTTGACTGAAATGCCATATTGATTTACTTCATCTTAAGATGATGGAGTGACTTGAATTATTTTACAGATTCAATGTACTTAACTAAATCTCCAACAGTCTTAATGCTTTGTGCTTGCTCATCACTTACTTGAACTTCAAATTCGTCTTCGATATTCATAATAAGTTCAACTGCATCGATTGAATCAGCACCTAAATCTTCTGCTAATCTTGATTCCATTTTAATTTTTTCAACTGGAACGTTAAGTTCTTCTACGATCATTTCTCTAATGCGCTCAAATATCATGTCTATGTCCTCCTTATTTCAGCAACGTTATTATAAGTCATTTTACACTAAAAGTCAATTTTTTATTACTTTTTTTTGAACATCAAAGTTTTTTTATGCTTTTTGGTTAATCTCTATCTTTGGTGCGTCCATATAAAATCGCATAGGACTTCATTTTATTTTGTAAACGCTTGGTTTGTTCTTCTTGAAGCATGCGCCATCTCCAATTATTACCAGTAGTAGATGGAATATTCATACGTCCTTCACTTCCTAAGTGTAGATAGTCTTGCATCGGAATGATGGCTGTATCTGCGACACATCCAAGGGTTGCTTTAATAAGGCTATCGACTTTACTACCTGAACCTTTATGATTAATATAGTTTAGACAATACTTCAAGTCATGTTTAGGTAGTTTTTCAAACCACGTTTGTGTGGTTTCATTATCGTGTGTGCCGGTATATGCAATCGTGTTTCTTTCATAAAGATGTGGGATATAATCACTTTCTTCACGTGAATCAAATGCGAATTGCAATAATTTCATGCCTGGGAAGCCTGTATTTTTTAAAAGCTTTCTTACATCATCGGTGATAACACCTAAGTCTTCAGCAATAATGTTAACATGTCCTAAACGTTCTTTAATCACTTTGAATAAATCATAGCCTGGACCTTTTTTCCACTGGCCATGCGCTGCAGTTTTATGACCATAAGGAATAGAATAGAAATTTTGGAAACCGATGAAATGATCGATTCGAACCATATCAAACATGTGCATTGCTGAATGAACACGATCAACCCACCATGCATAACCATTTTCTTTTAAGCTTTCCCAATTGTATAAAGGATTACCCCAAAGTTGTCCATCTTTTGAGAAATTATCAGGTGGAACACCTGCAATGTGATAAGGAATACGTTTTTCATCTAAATCGAAGTATTCAGGGTTTGCCCAAACATCAGATGAATCATATGCGACATAAATAGGCATATCTCCAATCAGTTCAATCCCTTTTTGGTTTGCATAGCCTTTTAAGTTAAACCATTGTTGATATGCTTTATATTGCATAAACTTTTGAAAGAGAATTTGATCTTTTAACTGATAACGAAAATGATTTAATGTATCTGTTTTTCTCAGTCTTAAATCTTCACTCCATGTTTCCCATGGCTCACCCTCATGATGTTTCTTTAAAGCCATGAAAAGCGCATAATCTTCTAACCAATACGCTTCATTTCTCATAAACTCTAAGAAATAAGGATCATTTAAATTAAAACGAGAAAAAGCTTTTTCTAGAACGATAAATCGTTCATCATAAAGTTCTTTAAATTCTACATAACGAGGAGAATAAAAGGTTGCAGTTATTTCTTCTTTCTTCAACAAACCTTCTTCGATGAGTATATCTAAATCAATGAAATACGGATTGGTTGCGAAAGCAGAAAATGTTTGATAGGGTGAATCACCATAGGATGTAGGTCCTAAAGGTAAAATTTGCCAATACGATTGTTTAGCACCGACTAAAAAGTCGACGAACTCGAATGCTGCTTTACCAAATGTTCCAATACCATAGTTACTTGGTAAGCTTGAAATGTGTAATAAAATACCACTTTTTCTCATAGTTTCTCCTCTACTTTGAATACAATCGATTGAAAAGGTTTTAACATGATTGTATGTTCTTTGATGTGATAATCTTTGTAGTTATTGATAACAACTTCAATGATTTGATACTTCGTTAAATTATAAGTTACTTTCTTTGGTGAAAATGAATTAATCACAAGTAATGTCTCGTTCTTTGATTTTCTTAAGTAGTTATATAAAAGCTCATGTTCTGGATCAATCATTTCATATGATCCATATACGATGGTTTCTTTGTATAGACTATGTCTTCTTAAATCAATCAGTTTTTGATAGTGATACCATAAAGAATTCTTATCATTTAAATTTTTAGTGACATTAATCTTTTTATAATTCGGATTTACAGGAAACCATGGTGGTTTCGTTGAAAACCCAGCAAACTCATCACTTGACCATTGCATTGGTGTTCGTGGATTATCACGAGATGTGACGGCTGCTTTTTTTAAGGCTTTAACAGGATCATCTGGTTCTTTTGATAAGTGATAGAAATAATTGGCTTGTGATGAAATATCATTGAAGTCAGAAACATCTTCAAAAGGATAATTTGTCATCCCGATTTCTTCACCTTGATAAATAAACGGTGTTCCTCGCATCATATGGAGTGCGGTTGCTAACATTTTCCCTGATTCAAGGGGATATTTATAATGACCATATTGTGTCATCAGTCTTGGTTGATCATGATTTAACCAGTTTAGTGGTAACCAGCCAATTTCTTTAAAGGCTTCTTGCCATTTACCGAATGCTTTTTTTAAACACTTTAATCTGACTGTCATTTTCTTTGGGTTTAAGACATCTGACAAATTATTACACCAGTTATGATCAAAATTAAAGACCATCGATAATTCATTAGAATCATAAGATGCATATTTAATCCCTTGTTCAATCGATGCTTCACCACCGACTTCTCCAATGGTTAGTGCTTGATAAGGCTCAAAAACTTCTTTGTTTAGTTTTTTTAAATAATCATGAACTTTTGGTAAGTTTGAAAACTTATGCCAGTCTAAACATATAGGATCTGTGCAAACATCCGTATCGACAAATTCAGCACGATCTAAGTGTGAAACAGCATCAATACGAAAACCATCGATTCCAAGATCTAACCATGTTTTCGCAATCTTAATCATCTCATCTTGAACTTTTTCATTTTTCCAATTGAGATCAGGCATTTTATCAGAAAATATCTTCATATAAAATGAATCGGTTGCCTCATCATATGCCCAAGCTGATCCACCAAAAAAAGAACCCCAATTTGTTGGTGGTCTTTTTTCACCATCAACGATTTTTGGATCTTGCCATATATAGAAATCCCGATAAGGATTATCTTTAGAAGATCTTGACTCTATAAACCAAGGATGTTCATCTGATGTATGGTTTAATACGTAGTCCAAAATGATTTTAATACCTCGTTCATGTGCATGCTTGATTAAGTCTTTAACATCATCCATTGAACCAAATTCTTTGGCAACATCAAAAAAATTACGAACATCATATCCGTTATCGTCCATAGGGGAATCGTAAAATGGACAAATCCATATCAAATTCACACCTAAATCTTTTAAATAATCAAGTTTAGAATCTATACCTTTTATATCACCAATGCCATCAGCATTACTGTCTAAAAAAGACTTCGGATATATTTGATATCCAACTGACTCCATCCACCATTTTTTTACCATCTAGATATTACTCCCTTACATGATTATTGTATCATATATACAATAGCGAATAAATAATGTTAGCGGTTTCACAATTTACTAAAAGTTCATCATGGTATAATAATTTTGGTGATAAATATGAACAAATTAGCTTTATGGCATAATGCAAAATCTGAATACTCTTATGCCTATGATCAAAAGACGTTACACATCGTTCTTCGTACAGCAAAAAATGATTTAAAGAAGGTTGAAATCATTCATGGTGACCCTTTTTCATGGATTGGTGACAAGCATGGTAAAGTATCTTGGAAACATGATATCGACACAATGGCAAAACGTTATCAACATGATGATTTTGATTTTTATTTTATAGCGATTAATCCGCCTTATCTACGCACAAAGTACGCTTTTTTACTTTATACAAATGAAGGTGAAAAATTCTTATTTGGTTCTAAGAGAGTTAGAGAAATAAAAGATGAATCAAGCCTTTATGAACAATTTGATTTAAGTGAATATTATAACTATCCATACTTAAATCATGAAGACTTACATCATACACCTTCATGGGTAAAAGATACGATTTGGTACCAAATATTTCCAGACCGTTTTAACTCATTTAATAAGAAAAGTGAACTCACATGGGGTAACTTACCTGTCTCAAACAATCAAATCTATGGAGGAGATCTCTTAGGTGTAGTTGAAAAACTTGATTATTTAAAAGATTTAGGAGTTACAGGCATCTATTTTACACCTATTTTTGAAGCTCCAACTGCCCATAAATATGATACAATAAATTACTTCAAAATAGACCCACAATTTGGAACCAATGATGACTTTAAAACACTCGTTGTTGAAGCGCATAAACGGGATATTAAAGTGATGCTTGATGGTGTGTTTAACCATAGTGGTTATGATCATCCATTTTTCCAAGATGTTGTAAAACATGGTGAAAACAGTATTTATAAAGATTGTTTTTTCATCGAAAAATTCCCAGTAGTCAACTTCCCTTTAACACCATCAGGTAAGCCAACAAACTATCATGGCATTGAACTTAACTTAAAGACATTCGGTTTTACACCTCATATGCCAAAATGGAACACATCGAGTAAAATTGCAGAAAAACATTTACTCGACTGTATTGCATACTGGATTAAGGAATATGATATTGATGGATGGCGATTAGATGTCTCAAATGAAATTAGCCATGATTTTTTAAGACAAATTAAAAAGATTTCTAGAGAAACAAAGAAAGATACGTTTATCCTTGGTGAAAACTGGGATTCATCGATTCCATGGCTTCATGGAGACCAATTAGACTCTGTCATGAACTATGAGTTATCACATCCCTTATGGAAGTTTTTAGAACACAAAATCGATTTAAAAACCTTTAAACATATGGTGATCAATTATCTTGCGACGACACCTAAAAATGTGATGGAAAATATGTTTAATTTAGTCGGTAGTCATGATACGATTCGTATCAAACGTAGACTTAGTGATGATCCTAGACGTGTGAAACTCGCTTATTTATTCATGTTTTTATCTGCTGGTGCTCCTAATATTTATTATGGTGATGAAATCGGTATGACAGGTGAACATGATCCAGATAACAGACGTTGTATGTTATGGGATCAAAAAAATATGGATCTTGATTTCTTAGCATTTACAAAGAAACTCATTTTATTGCGTAAAGATCATCCATCATTTATTGATTATGATTATCATTTTGTAGATTCAGACCTTTTAGCATTTACTAAATCAAAAGATCATGATGATATTTTGGTGCTTATGAATAATGGTTCTTCTCAAACATTTGATGTACCTTTATCCTATAGAGGTCACTATGTAAATTTAATTGATGGTAAAAAAATAACGCTTCATGATAAAATCGATATAAAGGAGTATGAGTTCTTCTTACTTCAAAAGGAGGTTTAACATGAAAGCTACGATCCGTGATGTCGCTAAAAAGGCAAATGTATCGGTTTCAACCGTGAGTCGTGTCATCAATGAAAAAGGATATGTTCATGAGGAAACGAAAGTTTTAGTTAACAAAATTATAAAAGAATTAGGATTTATACCTAACCAACTTGCACGAAGCTTAACCAATCGCAGTTCGAAAATCATTGGTGTTATTGTTCCACATATTGGACCTTCCTTTTATGGTGAACTCTTAGAAGGTATCGAATCACAAGCCGCAGCCTATGGATATAAAATTATGTTCTGCCATACACAAGATGATCCTGATCGTGAACTTGAGTATTTAAAATTCTTTGAACAATATAATATTGAAGGTTTAATTATCGCATCTAACTTTTCAAATAGAGATAAACTTGCTGAGTTAAATATTCCGGTTGTAACTGTTGACCATATTTTGGATGAAAATATTCCATCGATTACATCAGATAACGTCAAAGGTGGCGAATTAGCAGCTAAAAAGCTCATTGAATCTGGTGTTAAGAAAATTATCGTTTTTAGAGGACCATCGTTTTTATTGACAACAATGGAACGAACAATCGGATTTTTAAATGAACTTAAAAAACATCATCTCTATGCAGATATCTTTGATTTTGACTTAGTGAATCCTGATACAAAACTGATTGAAGAAATTCTTAAAAATAATTTATCAGTTGAAGGCATTTTTACATTCTCAGATACACTTGCATTTGCTACGTTAAACATCTTACAAAAACTTGGTAAAAAAGTACCTGATGATGTACAACTCATCGGATATGATAATACACCATATTCTAAGTGGGTTACACCATCGATTACAACGATTCATCAATCCGTTAACTTCATGGGTAAACAATCATTTATTAACTTAACACGACTTATTCGTGGTGTTGAACTTGATATATTACATGATATTATTGATGTGAAACTCATTGAACGAGAAACAACCAAATAAAAATGAAAAAGCACTTTCGTTTGAAAGTGCTATTTTTTATGTCTAATAATCATACCTGACAAAGGTCCTAGTTTAGGTTTAATAAAGTAATGAAATTGGTTTTTATCGCCTTTGACTGCTTTCAAAGGTATTCCATTATATTGTCCACTACCAAAATAAATCTCTTTATCACTATT
>SBGC01000066.1 GCA_006226985.1 Bacillota bacterium
TCATCACCCAAACAATTAGGTGATATCTTATTTGAAAGACTTAATCTTCCCTATGGTAAGAAAACTAAAACGGGTTACTCAACCAATGCTGAAGTGTTAGAAGAACTCAAAAAACATCATCCGATTATCGAAAAGATTATGGATTACAGACAACTTACGAAATTGTTCTCGACATATATCGAAGGTATTAAACAAAATATTTTCGAAGATGGTAAAGTACATACCATCTATATGCAAGCACTTACTACAACCGGTAGACTATCTTCACTTGATCCTAATCTTCAAAATATTCCGATTCGTACTGAAGAAGGAAGAAAGATTAGAAAAATATTTATTGCCAAAGAAAAAGATTATTTACTTGGTGCAGACTATTCACAAATTGAACTCCGCGTTTTAGCCGATATGGCTAATGTTACTCAGCTTATTCAAGCATTTAATGATCATCAAGATATTCATACAAAGACTGCACAAGATGTTTTTCATGTCACTGAAGTCACATCTGAACAACGAAGAGCAGCGAAGGCTGTAAACTTTGGTATCATCTACGGTATAGGTGCATGGAGTTTATCTGAAGATATTCATGTGACACCTAAAGAAGCACAAGCATTTATCGATCAATATTTATCCATCTATCCTGAAATCAAAGATTATATGGAAAATATCGTTAAATTTGCAAAAGAACATGACTATGTTGAAACCATCATGAAAAGAAGACGCTATATTCCTGAATTAAAATCACCTGTTTATACACAACGATCATTTGGGGAAAGAACAGCACTTAATGCACCGATTCAAGGTAGTGCAGCGGATATCTTAAAAAAAGCAATGGTTGATTTATACCATTACCTCAAAAAACATAAGAAACAGTCAAAGATACTACTTCAAGTTCACGATGAGCTTATCTTACAAGTTCCAGAACATGAACTCGAAGAAATGAGAAAAATCGTTCCAAACATGATGAGAGATGCAGTCAAATTAAAAGTCGAATTAGAAACATCATGTGATGTCGGACACACATGGTACGATCTTAAATAGAGGTGAAATCATGCCTGAACTACCAGAAGTAGAAACGGTTAGACGAACTCTTATTGAAGTCATCCAACATGAAACAATTGAACGTGTATCTGTCCTCTATCCAAATATCATTCACATGGATCAACATGAGTTTACAAACCTTGTGGTTGGACAAACGATTAGAGATCTAAAACGGAAAGGGAAATACTTAATTTTCATACTTGATAAGCATGCGATGATTATTCATCTACGTATGGAAGGAAAATTCTTTCTAAAAAGAAATGA
This sequence comes from Bacillota bacterium, assembly GCA_006226985.1. GTDB lineage: Bacteria > Bacillota_I > Bacilli_A > Acholeplasmatales > Acholeplasmataceae > Peloplasma. The sequence goes on from SBGC01000066.1 coordinate 1,300, forward strand.
ACCTATTTTAAAGCATGAACATATCATTTTCACATTTAGAAGTGGATTAGAACTAAGATATCATGACGTAAGAAAATTTGGAACCATCCATTTAGTACCACTAAATGATTATCTTGACACTTATCCCATTTCTGAACTAGCTTTAGAACCTAAAGATTTAAGTGTTAATCAATTTTATCAATCGTTAAGAAATCGAAGTATCACGATTAAGCAAGCATTACTTGATCAAAGAATCGTTTCAGGTTTAGGTAATATTTATGTTGATGAAACACTTTTTATATCAAAAATACATCCCACAAGAAAAGCATGTGATATAAATGATGAAGAAGCTAACACGATATTAAAAGCAGCAACCAATGTATTAGATAAAGCCGTTCTTTTAGGAGGAACAACCATTCGCTCATACACCTCCAGTTTAGGTGTCCATGGAAGATTCCAAAATGAACTGCTAGTCCATATGAAACAGGGTGAGCCATGTCCAAGATGTCAAACCCCAATTATCAAAATAAGAGTCGGAGGACGGGGAACATATGTCTGTCCAGAGTGTCAAACATAGACCAACAATTGTTGGTTTAACCGGGGGGATTGCTAGCGGGAAATCAACCGCATCCAATTATTTTAGACAAAAGAATCTTCCAGTGATAGACTCTGACCAAATCGTCAAATATCTATGGAAAACCCATAAAGAAATGATTCAGAAAGCTGAATCGTTCTTTGACATACACTTAAGGACACCTCAAGATTTAAAAAAATTAAGTAAAATTATCTTTAATGATGATAAAAAGCGCGAAAAACTAAATCATATTGTTCATCCTTATGTATTTAAGCAAATCGAAGTTGAAAAAGAAAAATATCAAGATCGAGATATGATTATCATCGATATGCCACTACTTATTGAAGCTAAATACAAAACACATGTTGATCTTGTATGTCTTGTCTATGTTGACTTAGAAACACAAATAGAAAGACTTATGAATCGTGACCAAATCACGAGAGAAGACGCACTAAAAAAGATACATAGTCAAATGTCACTTGAAGCTAAAAAAGAACATGCTGATTACATTTTTGACAACAAAGATTCAGTGAATTACCTCTATCACCAGATAGACTTGTTTTTAGGAGGATTAAAACATGAAAAACAGTAGTACTTTTTCCATCTTTAGCCAAACCGACTTAAGTGCTGCTGATTTCAAAGTCTTAGCATTACTCTACCAACCTCTTTTGGGATTAGAAGGTCACGCTCTATACACAACGTTTTATCAATTGATTAATAAGACAGGACGAATAGCATATACTCATCAAGAATTATTTGATTTGTTAAACCTAAAAAATGTTGATTTTTTAAAAACAAGAAATAAACTTGAAGCTCTAAATCTATTAGTCGTTAGTCAAAAAGAAGATGCCTATTTATACACCATGAAAGCACCGCTCACAGCAAAACAGTTTTTAGTCGATACTGTTTTTGGATCGTATCTACAAAGCGAGATTGGTGAAAAAAATATGACGATGTTAACTTCATTGTTTAAAATCGAATTACCAAATGATGAGGGTTTTGTTAATATCACAAAATCATTTGATGAAATGTATGAGTTTAAGAGTTTAAATCTTCTGAATGTAGGTTATCCTCTACAAGGTCGTATTCAAAATGGTGGAAGTCATATTAACTATAAGTTCAATTATGAAGCATTTATTGAACACTTACCTGAAAGACTTAAAACATCACAGCTCTTAACAGATAAATTCAAAGATACAATTACAAAAATTGCCTTTGTCTATCAATTTGACGTTTCAGATTTAGTACAGATTTACGAGCAAGCTGCAAAATCCAAACAAAACGTCAACTTTGCTCAGCTCAATCTAAAAGCTAGACAACATTATGAACAAAAACATAAGCTTTTAACCATTAAACAAAAAGATATGCCAATACCAACACTCTTTGATCAAGTAGCTCCACAAGTCATTATTCAAAAATATGCGAAAACGGATCAACAAGGCATTGCACTCGCTACTGCGACACAACTCCTTGAAAGAAACCCAGTTGAACCAGGTATTATCAATGTCATATTAATGCTGATATTGAAACATAAAGATGGCATACTCCCCAATTATAACTATTTAGAAAAAGTTTTACTTGATTGGATGAATAAAGGTGTACAAACCACAGAAGATGCACTAAACTATTCAACAAATCTTGAAAATCAATGGGAAACAAAACAAAAATCACAAAAACAAACAGTAAGCAAACCTGACTGGCTCGATGACTACATTACTGATTTAGTGAAAATGGAGGATTAACCATGACACTTGATGAAATGAAAGAAGTCGTTTTAAAAGATCCTGAAACGAGAAATTTAAAAATCCATGATGTTGATGTCTATAAAGTCTATCAATATCTTGTAGACCGTGATGAAAAAACACTTCATGACGGTTATGAGACTGTTCTCATGACTGATCCGTATATCGAAATTGTCTATCGTCCAACACGAGAAAAAGCGATTGAGATTAAGCAACGAAAAATCAGAGAACATTTGAAATTCTACGATAGTGAAATCTATATTCAAGATGCTACACTTTCTCATTTTGAAGTTTTTAATGATGAACGTATGAAGGCATATCAAATTGCAAAAGATTTTTTAGATAATTATCGTCGTGATCGCTATGCTAAAGGCTTATATATATACGGTAAAAATGCAACAGGGAAAAGTTATTTACTTTCAGCAGTTGCTCAAGAATTAGCACAACGAAATGTTACGGTCTTATTCGTCTATATGCCAGATTTAGTCAGAAGTATCAAGCATGGTATGAATGAAGGAAATCTTGAAGAAAGAATTAATCAGCTCAAACAAGCCGATGTCTTAATGATTGATGACATTGGTGGAGAAAACATGACACCATGGTTTAGAGATGAAATCTTAGTTCCTATTATGCAATACAGGTTATCAGCAAAATTACCTGTCTTTATGACATCCAATTATGACTATCAACGCTTAGTCGATTTTCTATCGGTTAATCGCGATGAGACGTCATTAATGAAGGCAGCAAGACTTGTTCAACGCATTAAAGACTTAATGATACCTATAAAACTCGTTGAAGACCAATATAAACCAAAAAATGCTTGAAATATAAATGTTTAGTGTTATAATGAGTGATATAAAGCAATGAAGAGGACATGGTTTAGGTTCCCCAAGCGACGTAGGATGGTGAAAGCTACGAACACTTAAATTACTCCCTTGGAGCAGGCTATTAAAAGTTAGCACGGGTCATGCCGTTATCCATATGATAAGTGCTAGAGATTTCTCTAGAACTAAGGTGGTACCACGTAAATATACGTCCTTAGATTTTCTAAGGACTTTTTTTTATCGACAAGAAAGGAATGATATAAATGATTCAAATTAAATTTCCAGATGGAAGTATGAAGGCGTTTGACAAAGGAGTTACTCCTATGCAAATCGCAGAAAGCATTTCAATGAGTCTTGCTAAAAAAGCGTTAGCAGCTGTTTTTAACAAAGATTATATTGAATTATCAAGAGCACTTGAGGAAGATGGGATGCTTGAAATCTTAACAGAAAAAGATCCACGCATTTTAGATGTTGTTAACCACAGTACGGCTCATTTACTCGCTCAAGCAATCACGAACCTTTATCCAGGTGCATGTTTTGGTGTGGGACCTGCTATTGAAGAAGGTTTTTACTATGATGTGGATTTTGGTGATGTAAAAGTCACTGAAGAAGACATACCAACCATTGAAAAAGAAATGCTTCGCTTAGCTGAACTCAATCAAGATATTTTAAGAAGAGAAGTTTCTTATGAAGAAGCTAAGAAGATCTTTAGCAAAGATCCTTACAAATTAGAACTTATCGAAGAACACAAAGATAAAGGTCTTACTGTTTATACACAAACGAATTTTACTGACTTATGTCGTGGTGGACACGTATTAACGACAAAATATTTAAAATTCTTTAAACTTTTATCGCTTGCTGGTGCATATTGGCGTGGAGATTCTAAGAATAAAATGCTTGTTAGAGTTTATGGTACTTCCTTCTTAAATAAAAAAGACTTAGACGCACATCTTTTATTACTGGAAGAAAGAAAACAAAGAGATCATCGTAAACTTGGCAAAGAACTTGATTTATTCATGTTAACTAAAGAAGCTGGAGCAGGTCTTCCTTTCTGGTTACCTAAAGGAGCAACCATTCGAAGAACCATTGAAAGATATATTACTGATGTTGAATTATCTTTAGGTTATATGCATGTTTATACACCGATTATGGCTAATGTTGATTTATATAAAACATCAGGACACTGGGATCACTATCAAGACTCGATGTTTCCACCAATGGATATGGGTGATGGAGAGTTTTTAGTACTTCGTCCGATGAACTGTCCACACCATATGTTAATCTTTAAGAACGATGTTCATAGTTATAAAGAACTTCCTATTCGTATTGCAGAATTAGGTATGATGCATCGATATGAAAAAAGTGGTGCATTATCAGGTCTACAACGTGTACGCGAAATGACATTAAATGATGCACATATCTTTGTTCGTCCTGATCAAATCAAAGAAGAGTTTAAACGTACGATGGAATTGCTGCTAGCAGTTTATAAAGACTTCAACATTACTGATTATGATTTAAGATTAAGTTATCGGGATCCTAAAGATACTGAAAAATACTTCCCAGATGATGAGATGTGGAATAAAGCAGAACGTATGCTTAAAGAAACCATGGATGAAATGGGTTTAGACTATTATGAAGCGATTGGTGAAGCAGCATTTTATGGCCCAAAGCTTGACGTTCAAGTAAGAACAGCTTTAGGTAATGCTGAAACGTTATCAACTATTCAACTTGACTTCTTATTACCTGAACGATTTGAACTAACTTATGTCGGTGAAGATGGAAAAAACATTTATAGACCGGTTGTTATTCATCGTGGAATTGTATCAACAATGGAACGATTTGTTGCGTATTTAACAGAAGAATATAAAGGTGCATTCCCATTCTGGTTAGCTCCTGTACAAGTAAAAGTTTTACCTGTTAATGTTGAAGCGCATCATCCATATGTCATGAAGATTCATCAACTTCTCAAACAAAATGGCTATCGCGTTGAATCTGATTTGAGAGAAGAAAAGCTTGGATATAAGATTCGAGAAGTCCAAACTCAAAAAATTCCTTATTCACTTGTCTTAGGTGATAAAGAACAGTTAGAAAATCTTGTGACATATCGTAGATATGGATCAACTGAACAACTGACAGTATCTATTGATGATTTTATGACAATGATATCGAATGAGATGAAAAATAATTTAAAATAATTTATATTGCAAAAAAAATAATTTAGTGGTAAAATAAGGTTGAGTCA
>SBGC01000110.1 GCA_006226985.1 Bacillota bacterium
GAACCAGGTATTAAATAATTTTTTTCTTCTTTCGATAAATATCGATAACGATGGCTAAAGAAAAGATAACAACAAGTGATGATGATACGGAAATAAATAAAATGGTTTCTGAATCAACGCCTTCAGAAGGATAGATTTGTGTACCTACTTCATAGACAACTTTGATAAATGTATCTTCGGTAGGTGAAATACTGTATGTTAGTTTATCGGATAATAAGTTATCAAATGCATCATACCAACCAACAATCTTAAATCCTTTTTTGGGTTGTGCTTGAAGATTAAGGCTTAGACCATCAAAATATGTCCCTACCCATGGGTTATCGGTTTCTGCTTGTGCGACATTAATAGTATTAACTTTAATGGTTCCTTGATCAATATTTGATTTAAGTGATAATTCATACATACCCTCTAAATTAAAATACTCTTGCATATGTTCTCTTAAATATGTGGGTCTATTTAAAGCGAAAGTCTTCATACGATTGGTATAACTAATCCATGAATTATAGGTACTTGGATAGCCATAATAATCGATATGTTCTTGCATCTCTGGTGCATAAAGATCAATCATACTTTGTGCATAACTAGATGCATAAGAACTACTAAAGTTTGAATTGAGTAAGTCCATCATGCGATTAATGAACTGAAGTTTGAAACCTTCATTGTTTAAAAGTTTGGTAAACATTTGTCCAGTTTTCCATGAGTCGCCAGTGATACGTTCGAAACTGTTATATTCGGGATAATATCCTCCCCACGATGCACCAAAACCTGCATCAACATCGTAAACCATCCAACGCCAACGTCCATCTTGACCTTTTTCTTTAACTGAGCTATATGGTGTGTTATATCGCCAATATTGAATATTATTTTGAGGCCAATCCACATTAGCAAAATATAGTTCTGCAGCATAATAATCGATAAAGTTATCAATATCCATCTGGGTATTAATATAGTCATAATGACGTTTTGTTGCCATACTGTTTCTTAGGATGTATCGATACATATCAAGATAATGCGCTTGTCCAGATGGATTTCCATCTGCAACACTACCATGACCCGTCAAAATCGTTACATTTTCTCTTGGAACATCATATTTAATCTCTAAATACCAATCATCAAATCGATCTCTAATATTACGTATACCAAAATATTCACCATTCATAAATAAAATGACAGGTGATGAATATTGCATCTCTAAATCCATTGTTTTAAGTAAACCTTGTGCAGTAGCTTCGCCAATGAACGAATATTCATACGTTTGCCCACCACCACGTAAGACGATTCGTTTAAACCGATCAATATCCTGATCTTCAAAAAATGAATAATTAAAATAAGTCGTCTCGTCATATTCACTTCGTGCATAGAGACGGTATGATTTTATTGGATATTTTCTTGATAAACCACCATGAACGCGAATACCAGCTTCTTGTGCTAAAACACGTGTTCCATCCGTTTCAAAATATTCGATATAAACAGGTTTTTCCCATTCAGGACCTGATTGATAATAGTTACCTGTTCGATTCTGATTATTGATTTCTTCAATTGTAGGATCATAGTGGATCCCTGGGACATTGATACCTGTTCGATAGTTATACAAATTATTAATATCTGTTGTGATGGAAATAATTGGAAATGTATACTTTTCATACATGTTTGTATCTACAAAATAGGTATTTGTTAAGATAGGACTTTCATTACCTGAAGTGTGAACAGCCTTTACTTTAAGAATTGTTGCTTTAAAAACATCTTCTTGAGGTGATTTCCACTTATCAGTGCCTGTTCGAATAAATGAAATGGGATATGTAGGAATCGGATCTGTAAGATATCCTTCGATTCTATTTTGTATTAAGATTTCTTCACCAGTAGCTTCAATATACTGTTCTTCGATAAGAAGTGGTTCAGTGTAAATCGTTGATGACAATGTAGGATCAGATCCATCAAGAGTATAGTAAATAGTTGTATTAGGTTTAGGTGTTAATATCAAATAAAAATCTTCATCATAAAAACCACTCTCATGGGAGAATGTTGGTATATATGAATCAACGACATCAAGTTCAATTTGATTTGCTAATGATGTAATCATTGATGTCACATATAGACTTGTTAAGAGTATAATAAAAAGTATAATTGATTTTCGCATGATAAACCCTCTTTGCAATACTATTATAACATGCGAATAGTGTTTCATTCAAAGAGTAAATATGCTAAATATTGAGAGGTAAGTCATTTGTCTAATTATCTATCATATGATAAAATGTAGTTATTATGTGTGATGTTTTTTTATCATGCATTTCAAACTGATAAAGAATGTAAATAAAAAAAAAGAGGTGGCATTATGACTCAACAACATTCATCACAAACTGTGAATGTTACAGCAAAGAAAAAAGTTTTAATCCTCACAGCTGCTGCTTTTGTGCTCGTGATTGCAGCGACAGTCATTTTTGGTCTTCATGTTCTGTTGCTCGCACTTGTCTCATACGTTGCAGCATTTATTGTTGAATATCTATTTGCACATTTTAGAAAAAAGCCTTTAGATTACGCATGGATGGTTACACCTGTGCTCTTTACACTGCTCTTACCTCCAGCATTTCCACTATGGATGGCTGTCGTAGGGATTCTATTTGGTGTATTTTTTGGTAAAGCTATTTTTGGTGGATCAGGTAAATACATTTTCAATCCTGCGTTAGTGGGTGTACTATTTTTAATTGTAAATTTCCCCATTCAGATGACACAAGAATGGGTTAATCCAAAAAATCCAGACTTAGAAGCAGGTCCCACAGCACTTAATGCACTTAATAGAGGTATTGATTCTGATTTTTCTTTAGTTGATTTACTTTTAGGTCAAAACTCAGGAACACTCGGTGAAGTATTTAGATTAGGCATTATTCTTATGGGTATTTTGTTAATCGTCTTTAAAGTGATTAATTGGAAAGTTCCTGTCATCTATATTGGAACTGTGTTCGCTATTTATTTTGTGGGTAATTTAATTGATCCTACATTATATGGGGACGCTATTAGAGGTATCTTCACAGGAGGACTGATGCTTGGAGCATTCTTCTTCGCTTCAGATTCAGCGACTGTTCCAAAGACAACAAAAGGTATGATTATTTATGGCATTGGGTTAGGTTTACTCACTGTCTTAATTCGTATTTATGCCACATTCCCTGAAGGTGTTACATTTGCTATCATTCTCATGAGTGCAATTTCACCACTATTAGATTCAGATAAAGTTATTGAAAAACAAAGTGAGGTGTTAACACATGAGTAACAATCTCAAAATGGTTATATTCGTTATTATCTTAGGTACAGTTACATCACTTTTCTTAATGGGTATGGACGCTTTAACTGCAGATCGCATTGAAGCAAATAAAGAAGCTGAGTTTAAATCCGTCATTCTAAATGTCTATGATGTTGACTTCAATTTCAACAATATCCATGATGTATTTGAAACGAGTGTTGATAAAGTTACTAAGGAACTCGCTTTAGGTGAAAACCAAGGAAGTTATGAGTTTTGGGTTGATCCTCTAACAGGAGCGATTAGCTTTCCATTCACAGGTGATGGTGTTTGGGGTGAAATCAGTGGTATCATCACACTTGATGACGCATTTAGTGAAATTATTAGCGTGACTGTTTTACAACAAGTCGAAACCCCAGGTCTTGGTGGTATCGTTGCAACTAGAGAATATCTAGACACATTTGAAGGCATTATCTTTATCAATGATGCTATTGAAGTCATTAAAAAAGACAATACACCAAATGATCCAAATCAAGTCGATGCAATTGCAGGAGCAACAAGAACATCAAATGCATTTAGAGATATATTAAACGAAGCATACACAGCTTATAAAGATGCTTGGCTTAACGGAACTGAGGTGTAACCATGAAATTAATTCGACTTCGCTATACAAAATGGTTTAACATCTTAAAAGATGGATTACAAAAAAATAATCCTATTGTCGTTGCTGTATTAGGTATCTGTTCAGCACTTGCTGTAACAAACCGTGTTGAAAATGCGATTGCTATGGGCTTAGGTGTGACATTTGTTGTCATGGCTAGTTCAGCTGTTGTTTCCATGATTCGTAACTTTGTTCCATCAAAAGTAAGAATGGTAACCTACATGGTTATTATCTCAGCATTTACGATTGCTGTTCAAATGTTACTTGGTGCATTCTTCCCTTTAATTGAAAAAGCTTTAGGCGCATATGTTGGACTCATTATCACAAACTGTATCGTCATGGGACGTGCTGAAGCATTTGCAGTTAAAAATCCTGTGAGATATACACTCGTTGATGGTTTTGCAAATGGTATGGGTTATACATTTGTTTTAGTATCGGTTGCGGCTATTCGCGAAATCTTAGCTTTCGGTGAAATTTTGGGATATGCACTTCCACTTCCCTCAGGTTGGGTGAATTGGACAGTAATGACGATGGCTCCTGGTGGGTTCTTCGTATTAGGTTTATTTATATGGGTGTTTAGAGTTTTATCTAAACATTACGAAACAGCTGAATAGGAGGCGTGAACTATGGAAAACATTATTCAATTATTTCTTCAGTCAATTTTAAATAACAATATCGCGCTAGCCTTTATATTAGGTATGTGTCCACTTATTGCAATTTCTACGAACGTAAAAAATGCAAAAGGTATGGGACTTGCCGTTGTTTTAGTTGTAACACTTACTGCCATGATCAACTGGCCCATCTATGCACTCTTAAAGAGTACAGGAACAACAGCTTTATCATTACTCGTGTTTATTATTACGATTGCTGCTACTGTTCAAGTTTTAGAAATGTTACTTGATAAGTTCTTTCCTAAACTCTATAACGCATTTGGTATTTTCTTACCTTTGATTACTGTAAACTGTGTCGTTTTAGCTGTTTCTTTATTCTTCGTGAGAAACGAGTATAACTTCGTTGAAACTACCGTTTACTCATTTGGTTCATCCGTTGGTTGGTTATTAGCGATTGTATTAGTTGCTGGTATTCGTGAAAAGATGAAAAAAGTATCTGATGTTCCTCGTGGACTTGCAGGTAAAGGTATTGTCTTTATCGTATTAGGCATTCTTGCTTTAGCATTTATTGGTTTTACTGGCTTAAATTTCTTTAAATAAGAGGAGGTTATTATGAATATATATGTACCAATTATATTAATTGGTGTCATGGTTGTTATCGCAATTATCCTCATGATTGTCGAAAGATTATTAGGCAGTAAAGGCGATAAAATGCTTTTAATCAATGATGAAACTGTGATACCCGTTAAAGAAGATGACACTGTATTAAATTTACTTACAAAACATAAAATTTTTATTCCTTCTGCTTGTGGTGGGAAAGCGACATGCGGTTTTTGTAAATTCAGACTTGTAGAAGGTGGTGGCGAAATTAAGCCTACTGAAGAACCTTTCTTAAGTCCTGAAGAAAGAGAAAAAGGCATTCGTCTGTCTTGCCAAGTGAAGGTTAAGGAAAACTTAAAGATTGAAATTCCTAAAGAAATGCTTAATGCAAAAGAATACAAAACAGTGGTTTCATATATTGAAGATTTAACATATGATATTAAGCTGGTCAGATTTAAGCTTAAAGAAGGCGAAACCATGAACTTTAAACCTGGACAATATGCCCAACTTAAAGTACCTGGTATTGATATTATTCGTGCATATTCGATTGCATCACATCCAAAAAATCCTTCAGAAATAGAACTTATTATTCGTCAAGTACCCAATGGACTAGCAACAACGTTTGTGCATAAAGCGCTTGAAGTAGGAGATAAGCTTATTTTGACTGGACCTTATGGAGATTTTTACTTACAGGAAGAATCAAAACGCGATATGATTTGTATCGCAGGTGGTTCGGGAAAAGCACCTATTCGATCAATTCTCTACTATTTAAGAGATCAAGGTATGAATCGAAAAGTGAAATATTTCTTTGGTGCAAAATCAAAAAGAGATTTATATTACACTGAAGAATTTATGCAACTTTCAAAAGAGTTTCCAAATTTTGAATACATTCCTGCACTTTCTGAACCACAACCAGATGATCAATGGACAGGTGAGGTTGGTTTAATCACCGATGTTGTTGATCGTCATGTGAAAGATCTATCAGAATCGGAAGCTTATCTATGCGGTTCACCTGGTATGATTAAGGCATGTATCAATGTCTTAAATAAGCATGAAATTAAAAAAGAAAATGTTTATTTCGACAATTTCTCATAAGCGATGGTCTCCATCGCTTTTTTTTGTAATGTATTCTCTTTGTTTTTTAGTTAGTTTTTTGTTAATTTTATAATGGAGTGTGATAAAAATGAATGAACTAAAAAAAGAAATTGGTGTCTTTGGTGGTATTTCCATCTTAGCTGGCATCATGATTGGCTCAGGTATTTTTGCATTAGGTGGTATTATATTATATCGTGTAGGTTATAGTTTAGGATTATCGCTTTTAGTTTGGATCGTTGGTGGTATCATTACACTATTTTCTGGATTAACTTATGCAGAATTGGGTACGATGTTTCCGCAAACAGGTGGTTATTATGTCTACCTTAAAAAAGCTTATGGTACTCGGGTTGCTTTTTTATCAGGTTTAATGAATTTTGTGTTAATGAGTAGTGGTAGTATTGCCATTTTAGCTTTACTCTTTAGTAATGTATT
>SBGC01000041.1 GCA_006226985.1 Bacillota bacterium
CAATGTTAATGTAAAATACGATGAAAAATTGAAGGAGAATAACATGATTATCGGAACAGTTAAAGAAATCAAAAACAACGAGTCTCGTGTTGGATTAACACCAAGTAGTGTTAAAGAATATATCCATCATGGACATGAAGTTTTGGTTGAACAAAATGCAGGTATTAATTCAGGATTTACAGATGATCAATACATTGACGCTGGTGCAAGAATTATAAAATCAGCAGCAGATGTATGGAAAATGTCAGACATGATTGTAAAAGTTAAAGAACCATTATCAAGTGAGTATGGTTATTTAAGAGAAGGTTTGATTCTTTATACATATCTTCATTTAGCTGCAGATGAAGAACTAACTAAAGCACTTATCGAATCGAAAACACAAGGTGTTGCATATGAAACGATTGAGCTTTCTGATGGCTCTTTACCTTGTTTAAAACCAATGAGTGAAGTTGCAGGTAGACTTGCAGCGATTGAAGGTTCTAAATATCTTGAAAAACCATTTGGAGGGTCTGGAGTCCTTATCTCTGGTGTTCCAGGTGTAGACCGTGCTAATGTTGTCATTATTGGTGCTGGTGTTGTAGGGGAAAATGCATTAAAGATGTTAGTTGGTATGGGAGCTAATTGTACAGTCTTAGATGTCAACTTAAAGAAACTTACCTATCTAGATGATATATATGGTAATCGCATTACAACACTTTATAGTAGTGCTGATAACATTCAAAGAACATTAAAAGAAGCTGATTTAGTGGTTGGTGCAGTCTTATTACCAGGAGCAAAAGCACCTAAACTCATTAAAACAGAATATTATAAACATATGCGTAAGGGCAGTGTGATTGTTGACGTTGCGATTGACCAAGGTGGATCAACTGAAGTCTCACATCCAACAACACACGACAAGCCAACATTCGTTGTCGATGATGTCATTCACTACTGTGTAGCTAACATGCCAGGTGCAGTTCCAAGAACATCTACAATCGCTTTAAATAACGCAACACTTCGTTATGGTTTAATGATTGCGGATTTTGGTTTAGACATCGCTATTGGTCGTTCAGATGCGCTTAAAAAAGGTGTAAACACATATCATGGTCAATGTACTTGTAAAGGTGTTTGCGAAGCGTTCGATTTAAATTACTTAGAAATATAACATAAATATATAAAAAATTGGATGAATGACTATCCAATTTTTTTATCGATTTAGAGAAGTTGGATTTGAAAATCATTATAACTATGTTATAATATAGGTATCATAAGAGGTACAAAAAAGTGAAGAAAATATATTTATTTTTTATCATCATGTTGATAACAACAATACTTTTTTCATGCCAAAAAGATGAAGTAAAATTATTTCACTTGAGTGCTGGAGATACTATAGAAACGATTAAGTCAAGAATCTATCTAAAGACAACCATCAACGATGATGAGATTACATGGACATCAAGTAATGATGAAGTTGTTTCAACAACAGGTCAAGTGACAAGACCCGAAGTCAATCAAGCATCTGTCACTGTTATACTTGAGGCGACTTATAAAACTAAAACCTATAGCTATCAATTGACAGTTTTACCAAAAACAGGTGAATTAATCTTAGACTTATACCCGAGTCTAGATGATATGGAAAGCATTATTGAAATTATTACTTACGAAGAGCTTTTATCCCTTCTTCAAACAAAACCACAAGCACTTATTTACTTAGGATTTGAATCGTGTCCGTGGTGTATGGAGTATTTGCCAATCTTTCATAAATTGGCTAAAAATACAGGACACGAAGTGATTTATTATTACAATTTTAAAGATGTCCGGACGATTATTGATAACGCATTAAACCCAGCATTTCAAGCGATTGTTGATTTGATTGACCCCTCATTTCTTGTTAAAAACCCGACAAATCAAGATCTATGGTGGCTATATGCCCCTACTTTTATCGGACTTAAAGACGGTGAAATTAAGGGATTGTTCACTGGCGCTCTTACGAATCATGTTGCTTACGAAAACTATCTAACAGACACCCAAGTGGAAGACTTAAAAGATATATTTAGAAACATACTATCAGCAGTGAAACCTGTAGATCCATGTGGATGTTAAAGGAGACATATGAACGTTTTATTTTGCTTAACACCAAAAGAAAAAGTAGCCTATATTTATGATGACTACTCTATTCGACAAGCTTTAGAAAAAATGCGTATTTACCGATATAAATCGATTCCTATACTCAATAGAAATGGTGATTATATTGGTACACTTTCAGAAGGTGATTTATTATGGTATCTAAAAGATCACCATAAGGATTTCGAAAAATATGAGGCGATTTCAATAGCTAAAGTACCACGAAACAAAGATAATGTTTCTGTACAAATACATACCAATATTGAAGATATTATTGATGTTGCAACCCAGCAAAACTTTGTTCCAGTATTAGATGATTACGGTGCCTTTATTGGGATTATTACACGAAAAGATATTTTCAATTATATGGTTAAACAAATGAATAATGGCCAAAAATAAAAAATGAAGCTTCGACCAGAAGCTTCATTTATTTTTCATTAAATGTGAAATCTTCGTTTAAACTCTTCTCTACTACTTTTAGATGGTAGAAAAATGATACCTAAAAGTGTAAAAATAGAATAGAAGAAACAAATCAAACTTGGCCATTGAACTTCAGTTACTTTAAAGATATTGAGTAAACCAGGAACAAGACCTATGATGGTAATAATAATGAGACTTGAAAAGTAATCAAACCATTTCTTTTTGTTAAAAACAATAAGAATTGATAAAAGTAAAATGTTAGACATAATCGCGAATGGGAAGACAATGTCAATTGCCCAACGGTAATCTCTAATCGCTAATCCAATGAGAATAACAGCAAGTACAGTTAAAATAATTGTTTTTACAAGTTTTGATGTCCATATGGTAGGTATAGCTAAGACAATATACATGGCAATTGCATATAAGGTTGTTACAGCAACGACTAAGCTCCACGATAAAGGCAAGCCATTAGCGAAATCAAAATATATACTAACAATCGCTGCAATAATATTTAAGTAAATAAAGAATCGTATTAAAAATCTTGATGACGATCGTTTTGTCATTTCTGGAAACTTGAATGTAGATTCCTGATTATCAGTTTGTTCAAGCTCACCATTACATAATAAACAATGCTCTAAATCGGAATCATAATGAACGTGACATGTTTTACAATATTTCATCATAACCCTCCTTATAGTTTGTATCTAATGTAACATCGAGTCCATCTTTAACTAAAATTGAAATCATATGATTAATGATTGATAAATCCTTAAGAGGTGTACTTAGAATCATGTTTGTTTGATTACCCAATGAGATTAATGTCATCGCAAGTCCATAACCTGCATTGATGAAATCAGCATCTAAAACTTTATCTTTTAAGCCTGATGGGAGATCAACAATTGCTAAATTTGAGATAGAGCAACTACTGATGCTTTCTCCTAAAATATTATAACCAATTTTAAAGGCTAATGTCTTTAAGATTAGTGGAAGGATCCGAATAAATGGGTTTTTTTCAAATCCAACAAGAGAGCTAATGCGTGATTGTAATTTATCTTTATCAAGTTGATCCACAAATTGTTCTTTAGTGAGTTCAAGCATGTTATCAAAAGTCCAATCCGTACGATTAGCATCATATGTTCCTTTAATGTAAAGTGAGAAATTTCTTAAAGTTACAGAACTAAAGTATGGACGTAAATTAACAGGTATAAAAATCTTTAATGGTTTCTTTTTACCAATAAAGTCAACAGTTTCCTTATAAATAGAATAAGCCATGAGTGCTGTAACATATTGTGTAATTGTACATTGGTACTTGTTTTTTACAAGCTTGATCAGTTCATCAGTTTTAAGTTTTGCTTTAACAACTAATACCCAGTGTTGACCAAATTTTTCACCGGTTAGGTGATAAGCTTTTTCTTCATTCAAATTTCTGCGTTTATCTTTGTCATAGTTTGAGACGAAATTATCTTCACTTTCTTTTTTCGAATAAGGTTTTTCACTCAATATCTTATTTTCATGATCAATCTTTAATCCTTGAAGTTTGTAATATTGGAATAAAAGTGATTTTAAGAAATTTAGTGCACCATTTCCATCACTTAGTGCATGAAATGTTTCTAACGTAATTTTGTTTTGGAAATAATAAACTTTAAATAAGTATCCTTGATTACGGACAGGTTTGAAATATTTACATACTTGAGCAGGTTCTTTTTCAACTAAAAAACGTCTTTCATTTTGTGCGAAATAATTCCAAAAAAGTCCATTTTTTAGTTGGACTGCAAACGTCTCGAATCGAGGGAGTATTTTGTTAACCGCATCTTCTAAGATGATGGGATCAACCTCGTGGTCTATATAAAAAGATAGACGAAACACATTGCTGCGTTCATCTTGGGATACAGCGGGAAATATTTTTCCGGCATTATCGAGTTTATACCAGTATTTTTTCTTTTTCATATTAACACACCTTTGGACACAAGGAAGTAACTAGTTATTGGTGTCATTCATATTATACTCTTTTTTGAAAATATTTTGAAATATTATATGAAAGTTAACATAAAAAAATACTACGAATTCGAAGCAATTCTTTTGATATTAATGCATATTTGGTTTAAAATTAAGTCATGGAGGTATTTATATGAAACAATTAAACGGCATTCATCATGTAACTGCCATAACAAGCAGTGCAGAAAAAATATATCAATTTTTCACATATATTTTAGGATTAAGACTCGTGAAGAAAACAGTTAATCAAGATGACATACAAACATATCATTTATTTTTTGCAGATGATATAGGATCTGCTGGTACAGATATGACATTTTTCGACTTTCCAGGTGTCCAGAAGGCAATCAAAGGATCTGATGAGATTGCAAAAACATCTTTTCGTGTACCAAATGATCTCGCAATTGATTATTATAAAAAACGTTTTGAAACGTATCAAGTTAAACACGATGAGATTAAGTATTTATTCGGCATAAAAACACTAGCGTTTGAAGACTTTGATGGACAAGAATATGTCTTATTTTCAGATGAGCATGATCAAGGAGTCAAACCAGGTATCCCATGGCAAAAAGGACCTATACCCTTAAGATTTGCTATAAGAGGATTAGGACCTATCTTCTTTAGAGTACGAGATGAACAACGTATGGACCGTGTATTAACACACGTTATGGGATTCGAAAAAATCGATCAACAAGATCATCTCATTTTATACCAAACTGGGCTCAAAGGAAATGGTTCATCTGTCATTTTAGACGTACAACATGATTTACCACAAGCAAGGCAAGGATATGGTGGGGTTCATCATGTCGCTTTCCGTATAGATGATAAAAAGGCTATTAATGACTGGATTCAAACATTGAATGCACTACGTGCACCACACTCAGGATATGTTGATCGTTTTTATTTTGAATCGCTTTATACTAGACTTTATCCAGGAATTTTATTTGAGTTTGCAACAGAAGGTCCAGGATTTATTGATGATGAAGAAGCATACGAAGTATTAGGAGAAACGTTAGCTTTACCTCCTAAATTTAGACATCAAAGACAACAGATTGAAAAGTTGGTTAGATATATTGATACAGTAAGAAGCAACAAAGTATTTGAGAAAGAAGAATTGGGGATATAACATGAATGCAGAGCTCAAATTAACAACAATTTTATTTAGAACGTTTCAACATGTTCAAGATATTATCAAGAATGATATTGCATCATATGGATTAAATATTGCAGAATTTGGAGCACTCGAAGTTTTATATCACAAAGGTTCTTTACCTATTCATCAAATTGGTGAAAAAGTATTAATGGCTAATAGCTCAATGACATATGTCATTGATAATCTGACAAAAAAAGAGTTTATTAGAAAAATAAAACATCCAACTGATAAAAGAAATACCATGATTTCACTAACTGATCAAGGAAAAAAATACTTTAAAACAATATTTGAACATCACCAAGAAACTCTTAAAACAGTTTATGATATACTGAGTATAGAAGAAACAAGTCAATTATCGTCTTTACTCAAAAAAGTTGGATATCATGCAAAAACAATCGGAGGATCTCAATGAAACATGTATTTATTAAAGGTCTCAGTGAAAAAACGTTATTGCTACTCCATGGCACAGGTGGAAATGAAGAAGACTTAATACCATTAGCAAAACATATTGATCATGAAGCAAACATATTAAGTGTCCGAGGTAATGTTAGTGAATATGGAATGCCACGGTTTTTCAAACGTTTAGCAATGGGTGTATTTGATATGGAATCACTTGCTGAAGAAACAGAAAATCTTTTTCAGTTCTTAAAAGATAGTGCACAAAATTATCAATTTGATATTCACCAAGTAACAGTTATTGGCTACTCTAATGGTGCAAATATTGCATTGAACATTCTTTTTTCATTTAATAATCCATTTGAAAAAGCTATCTTGTTTCATCCGATGATACCAAGACGAGATGTGGAATTACCTCTGATGAAAAATCTTCAAATCTTTATTGGAGCTGGGTCTAATGACCATATGGTTTCAAGCAATGAAACATATGAACTTGTTGATATGTTAAAAAAACAAGGTGCTATAGTCAAAGTTAATTGGAC
>SBGC01000168.1 GCA_006226985.1 Bacillota bacterium
TACGAATTTAATCATTCCTGGTAAAACATCAGGAACAACAGATATTGAAGGATTATCGATGTTTCAAGCTGGTGATGTAGATGCCATCATAGTTGCACCTTACTTTTGGGCAACTGCTAAAACACTCTTTAATGGTGATGTAGCTATGGCACCTGTTCCAAGCATTAACAATGTAGATATGAGACCTATGTCTGGCTACAAGCTCTATGGTGTATCTAAATATTCAAAAAATCCTGCAATTGCACAACAACTTGCTGATTTCATGACAAGTGAATGGGCTCAAGCGATTAGACTTAGAGATAAATCACTTCTTCCAACAGTGACTTCATTACTTAATCAACTCGATCAAAATGAAATTGTTGTTGATTCATGGAGAGGACTTATTACAACTCAAGTAACCATCAATCAAGCAACAATTACTGAAGCTAGTATCTTTAAAAACTCGTTAAATCAATCGATAGTTATGCCAAAAATTGAGAGATTCTCAGCTTTTTGGACAAGCTATGCAAATAATATGAAAGCACTATGGGAGAAATCAAATTTAACAACAGAGGAATTAATTGACTACTTAAACGAAATCACTAAAACGATGTAGGAGGATGTATGGTGTTCATTAAAAGGTTTTTCACAAATCTTAAAAAAACCATATCACAATCATTTAACACCTTTCAAGAAGCAAATCTTTATGGAAAGTTAGCACTCATCTCATCAACATTTTTGATGGCAGGTGACTTCTTTTTCCATCGTTTTTTTAAAGGTATACTAAAACTGTTCTTTCACCTTATCATTATCTATTTTATGTTTAGTATTGGCTTTAGATTTCTATTTAATGTATCCTCATTTCGATCGCTTAATGTGCAATTATATTCGTTTCTTATCTTGATTTTATGGTTATACTTATACATTAAAAATCTCAATTATACGCTAAGGAGAGTTCAGACTGAAGATTATGGTGATGGGCAGTTTAAAAGCCGCTTAAGCTCTTATTTCACTCAAAGAAAACATGCGTTTATAGATTATAAGAACTTATTTAAAGAAAGTACAACCTCACAAAAAATAGATTTAATAAGCCCTTTCATCTTGTTAGGTTATTATCAAATAAAGCATAAAGCATATGTGAAAGGTTTTCTTCTATTATCCGTTCAGGTTTTATTTATTGTTTACTTAATGACCTTAGGTATTTATGACATGATTGACTTCTTTGCACTCGACACATCGCATTTACCTCCTGAGTTCATTCGACCATCAACATTTAACCTTGTATATGGATTACTTGCATTTTTTGTGACATGTGTTTTCTTGTATATCTATAAGAGAAATATTTTGACTGTAACCATTTACGTTAAAGACAAAGTTTACGCTATAAAGCCTTTCTTACTTGAACTCAAAGCACTTAAAGATCACAAACTTTATATATCATTACTCACTTTCCCTATCCTAGGTATATTAGGATTTACCATATTACCACTACTCTTTATGATATTAATTGCTTTTACAAGTTATCAAGGTTCCGGACAGCACTTTATATGGTCTGGATTAGATGTTTTTAAAGATTTGCTGCTTATTAGCGATAATTTATACACATTAATTTCAGTGATTGAATGGACACTGATTTGGGCGTTCTTTGCGACATTTACTAATTATTTTGGTGGTATCTTTCTTGCTTCGCTTATTAATAAAAAAGGAATTAAAGGCAAAAAAGTATGGCGAACTATCTTTATCATAACGATGGCAACACCTCAATTCGTATCACTTCTTATTATGAATCAGATGTTTGCATCGAATGGACCTGTTAATCAGTTTTTAATGAATATTGGACTTATTGACTTAGGTATCAACTTTTGGGGAGATCAAACAACAGCTAGAATCTTAATCATCGTCATCAATATGTGGATTGGTATACCTTATCTCATGTTACTTACCTCAGGAATCCTAATGAATATTCCAGAAGAATTATATGAAGCAGCCGTTATTGAGGGAGCAAATAAACGTCAATTATTCATGAAAATAACCATGCCTTATATGCTATTTATTACTGCACCGCTTCTTGTGACTGGATTTATTCATAATATCAATAATTTCAATGTTATTTACCTCCTCACACAAGGAAAACCTTTGGGTGTAGGTTTAGTTAATGCTGGGGGCACGGATATTTTAATCACGTGGCTCTATAAATTAACAAGTACCTATCGTTTATATAATCTCAGTGCAGCGATTGGTATTATCATCTTTGTAATATCTGCCTCATTCTCGTTAGTCATCTATCGAAGAACTGCATCTTACAAGAGAGAAGGTGAGTTCAGTTGAAAAGAAAACAAAAATTTGAAAATGGTATTGTTTATGTTATTTTAATCGTATTATCGATGATGTGGTTAATTCCAATTATCTGGGTTGTACTAACATCATTTCGAGATACTTTAGGCGTCGCATCACCAACATTTATACCTTCAAAATTCACTTTAAGGAACTATCAAACGCTATTTAATCCAGGACCAACACAAGCATTATATATTAAGTTTGGTCGATGGATGATCAATACTACAGTGATTGCTCTACTCAATATGATTATTTCAACAATGTTAATTCTTGGTGCTGCATATTCATTATCTCGTTTTCGATTTAAAGCTAGAAAAGCTTTACTAAATATTGCATTAATCTTAGGTATGTTCCCAGGATTTATGGCAATGATTGCAGTCTTCTTAATATTAAACATGTTAGGACTCATCAATCAACCCATGGCACTATTACTTGTTTATGCTAGTGGTTCTGCTCTAGGTTTCTATATATCAAAGGGTTATTTTGAAACTATTCCAATTGATCTTGATGAAGCTGCAATGATTGATGGTGCTGATCAATGGACAATTTTTACAAAAATCATTATGCCACTGACAAAACCTATTGTTGTTTATACAGCATTGATGTCATTTATGGCTCCATGGATGGATTTTATATTAGCAAGTTTAATTTTAGATCATCCTGATCAAAAGACAGTTGCTGTTGGGTTGTTTGGTATGATTATGGACAATGCAGATTTATATCAAAACTTTACAGTATTCGCAGCAGGTTCAGTCATAACTGCATTACCCATAGTTTTAATGTATGTTTTATTACAACGTTTTATTATTCAAGGAATTTCGGCTGGTGCCGTTAAAGGATAAATAGGAGGAACGTATGAAAAAATTAATGTATATATGCTTATTCGTATTAACTTTATTATCAATTGCTGCTTGTAAAAAGGAAGAAACATTTAAAGTTACGTTAACCATTGATAATATGAGTTTAATTAAAGGTAGTTCAGATGAAATTGATTACTTATTAGATCCTGCTGGAACATTTGGTGTGATTACATTTGAGGTCACAGAATCAACTCCTTCGAATGCTATCACGATTGTTGGTACAACCGTTACAGCTCATGAGGTAGGTACTGCTTCAGTGAAAGCAACGATCACGAACACTCCAAATGCAGATAAAGAATTCAGTTCTGAAACAATGTTTACAGTAACCGTTGAAGGTATTCCTGTCGTTGATGGTGAATATGTCTTGAATGGTGGCTTTGAGTATGGAACTAATGAATGGGAAATTTCATCGCTTTACGCAGATGATGTGTATGGTACACAAGTAGTTGATAACTTCCCTCATGGTGGAGAAGCTGCATTAAATCTTTGGTATGATGATAATGCTGATGAAGAGAGTGATTTACTCGATTTAACACTTACACAAGTTGTTACAGGTTTAGTTGATCATCATTATTTATTTTCTGTCTGGTATCAAGGAACAGCAACTTCTATTGAGCTAAAAATTAAAAATGATGACATCGTTTTAGAATCTGAGATATTCTCAGGATATGACTATACACCTGTTCCAGAACATGATGGGTATGTTAATTATGGCATTGAAATTGATTTAACAGGTCTATCATCGTTAACTCTTGAAATTCACATTTTAGGTGATGTTGGTGCCTGGGGTTATTTAGATGATGTATCTTTTAAACAAGGCACACTTGATGATCTAATTTTACCTCCTGCAACTGGTGAAGATGGCTATGTTAATTTTATTGATCAAGGTGGATTTGCTAATCTAACTCCTTGGACAGTTGAAATTACTGGAACTGCTGCAAGTAAAGAGGCGAATTTAGCAAATGGACGCTTACAAATATGGGCAAATGGTCTAGCAACTTATGAGATTTCACAAATGGTTACCCTCGCATCAAACACTTATCAGTTAGCAATTTACTTAAATGGTGGAGCAATTGGTTCAGAATTTAATGCGGATCAAGCTTATATTTATGTCAAACAAGGAGAAACACTTCACAAAATAGACTTAACCCCTGAAGGATGGAATAGTGGAGAAATGAAGCGTATCGAATTATCTAACTTAACACTTAGTGGTGAAGTTGAAATCGGTATTTATATCAATTTCACTAGTGGTAGCAATAACTGGATTAATTTAGATAATTTTAGTTTATGGTCTTATGGCATTCCTGTTACCAATGAATAAGCGTAAAAGGGTAAGTATCGCTATTACCCTTTTTATGCTTGTTTTTATCGTTGCTTGTCAAGAAGAAGGTTTACCAAAGAATGCTTTCATCCATATCTATGATATGACTGTTAATGTTGATGAGTTAAAAACGATTACAGTTCAAACAAATTTGGATTCACTTGAAGGGATATCTTTTTCAACAAGTTCATTAGGCGTTCTCGTTGATGAAGGAAAAATATACGGATTAAAAGCAGGTACAACCAATACTATTAAAGTCACTTATAAATCTCTTCAAACAACTTTTGATGTGATTGTTTTTGATGACCAAGTTGAAGTAACCGGTACTTTATTTGATGAAGTTGACATCACCCCCATATCATCACTTGAAAATCGTGATGACTTTATCATGGGTGTTGACATATCATCTGTTGTTGAAGTGTTAAAAAGAGGTGGAAAATACTATGATCATGAAGGCAAAAGGACATCTATATACCAACTCTTAAAAGATAGTGGTGTTAACTATATACGTATTCGGTTATGGAATGATCCAGTAAGTCCAAGTGGAATACCTTATGGTGGTGGAAATAACGACCTCGAAGTGGCTAAAGAAATCGGACATCGTGCAAAAATGTTTGGTATGAAAATCTTACTTAATTTCCACTATAGTGACTTTTGGGCTGATCCAGGGAAACAAATCATTCCTAAAGATTGGGCAAACTTAACGTCCGCATCTGAAATCAGCGAAGCAATCTATGATTTCACCTATCATGCTATGGATGAAATGGAAAAAGTTGGAGCTAAAGTCGATATGGTACAAATCGGTAATGAGATTGCTCCTGGTATGATTACACAAGGAACAAGTGATTACGAAACGATAAATTCAGCGACGCCTAATCGATTCAATCTTTCATCATCTATCAGTGGTTCAACATCAAACATTAACAATTTGGTGATGTATTTAAATGCTGGTCTTGAAGCTGCAAAACAACAAAATCCTGATGTGTTAACGATGATTCATATTGATCGTGGTGGGAATAACACATTTTATCGAACATTTTATGATCGTTTAGCTGAACATCAGGTTGAATATGACATCATCGGTATGTCATATTACGTGTTTTATCATGGAGCAATGGAAAATTTCCATCAGAATATCCAAGATATTGCTGAAAGATATCAAAAAAAGGTTGTAGTTGCAGAAACATCATATGCCTTTACAAATCAACCTTATGCAAATACATCACATATCTTGAACACAAGCTATTTTGATTATTCATTGTCACCTCAAGGTCAAGTGGATGTTATGCATGATATTATTCAGATAGTTGCTGATGTTGAAGCTAATCGAGGTTTAGGTATCTTTTATTGGGAACCTGCATGGCTTCCTATACCTGGAGCTGGATGGGCTGGTTCTTCTTCACCAATTACATGGGCGAATCAAGCACTTTTCAGTTATCAAGGTATTGCTCTTCCCTCTCTTAATTTATTTAAATCTCTTATACCTCAATCATAATAAAAGGATGTGTCAACTTGACACATCCTTATCTTTATTCGTCTTTTTGATTTCTATCATCTGGTTCAGCATTAATGATCGTTCTAAATTTCTTTTTAAACTCGCTTGAAACATTAGTCCATCCATATTTTTGTGGGAAAAATATTGTATTGATAATAGGAATAAGTAAGAAAATAATCCACGTTGGATGCCAACTTCCTGTTCCTAATCCAATGCCAATAAATGCCATTGTTACCGTAAAACTAACTAATTTTCTCGGTTCAAGTCTTCCTGCATAAATAAAATTAACTAGAGGGATAAGTAAGAAGACAACCCATCCTGGATTCCACAAATCATAACCAAATCCAAGAACTAAGAAAACAGTTAATGCGATGAGTGGTGTTGCTTCTGATAAGCGTTTTTTGAAATTGCCTGTGAATAATAATGTTGAAATCGGTATCAACAAGAAAAACACAAGACCTAAGCTCCAGTTATCAAAGTATAATCCTGATAACAAGAATAAAAATATGGCAATCATCGGTGTTGCAGCTAATATACGACGTTTCATTGATTTCACTTCCTTTATGTTTTTAATTTTATCATATGTT
>SBGC01000189.1 GCA_006226985.1 Bacillota bacterium
ATAAAAATTTATGTTATAATAAAAAAGGTCTATCTAAATAGAAATTAACGAAATAAGGAGATTTAAAATGAAAGTAGAAAAAGTATCAAGTAACAAAGTTAAGTATACTTTTGATGTAACATCACACGAGTTTGAACATGGACTTGATCATGCATTTGATCATGTCGTTAAAGATGTTGAAATCAAAGGTTTTAGAAAAGGTAAAGTACCTAGAGCAATTTACGAACAAAAATTTGGTGTAGAATCATTATTTGAAGATGCATTAAACCATGTCCTTCATCATAAGTATCATGAAGCACAAAATCATCCTGACTATGAAATCGTTGGTCAACCACAAGTCGATCTTGATTTTGCAAATATCAAACGTGGTGAAACATTTAGTGTATCCTTTGTTGCTGCTGTTAAGCCTGAAGTGACTTTAGGTGCATATAAAGGAATCGAAATTAAAGATCCTTATACTGAAGTAACAGATGCTGATGTTGAAGCAGAAATTAAGAAATATATCGATGCTAAAGCTGAACTAACCGTAAACGCTGATGGTGTTATCGCTAATGGCGATACAGCAATCTTTGATTTCGAAGGATTTTTAGATAATGAACCTTTTGAAGGTGGAAAAGCTGAAAATTATTCACTTGAAATTGGATCACATTCATTTATTCCAGGATTTGAAGAACAAATGGTTGGTTTAAAAGCTGGCGATGAAAAAGATTTACATGTAACATTCCCAGAAAATTATCAAGCAAAGAACTTAGCTGGTAAACCTGTTGTCTTCAAAATTAAGATCCATGAAGTTAAGTCAAAACAACTTCCAGACTTAAATGATGTTTTTGTTGAATCCTTAAAGAGAGAAAATGTCCATACTGTTGAAGAATTAAGAGTTGCTACAAAAGAAGAGTTAACAAAACTTAGAGAAAAAGAAGCAGAAACAATTATTGCAAACCAAGTAGTTGACATTGTCTCAGCGAATGCAACCGTTGATGTTCCAGAAGAAATGGTTGAAGAAGAAATTGCTAACTACCGTAAGAATGCTGAAGAACAAGCAAAACAATACGGATTAGATTTCGATATGTTCCTACAATTATCAGGTGTCACTAAAGAACAATTCGAAGAACAAATTAAAGAAGAATCTGCAAAACGTGTAAAAACGACATTAGTCATTGAAGCGATTGCTAAGCAAGAAAACATTGAAATCACGGATGAAGAGCTTGATGCTCAATACGTTGAATTATCAACTCGTTATAACATGCCTGTTGAAGATGTTAAGAAATATTTACCAAAATCTATGCTAGCAAGTGATATTGCCATCAATAAAGCTTATCGTTTTGTAGTTGAAAACGTTAAAAAGATCTAGATGAAGGGGACTTCGTTCCCTTCTTTTAACAAAAGTGAATTGGCACTCGTGTATATCGATTGCAAATTCATTAGAATATGCTATAATATGACTGTATAAGAAAAGGATGTGAAGAGATGGAATTAGCGAAGAATTTACCAGCTGTGATTGTCCGTGGAGTTATGCCTATTCCGAATAACGATTTTAGAATCGAAGTTGGAAGAAAAGTATCTTTACGTGCTGTTGAAGAAGCTGAAAAAAACTTTGGTGGCTACACCTTAATCTTAATTCAAAAAAATCCGATGATTGAAGAACCTACAACAGAAGATATTGAACCTTATGGCGTACTTGCTAAAGTTCAAATGAAGATTAAGTTGCCTAACGAAGCATATAAAGTAAAACTACAAATTATGAGTAGAATCAAGGTCAAAGAATATTTTATTACTGACCCTTATTTCGTATGCGAATACGAAGAAGTTGAAACGATTCCTGGAAATGTCGATGAAGAAGTTACCTTAGTGAAGATGATTGTTCAAGAGGTTGCAACCAACCAACAAACATTACTCATCCCTAATAATCAAGTAATGGAAAAGATTCAACAAGGTTTAACATCTGAAAAAGTGTGTGATTTGGTTGCTTTTAATTTAAAGACAACTGATCAATCAAAATATCGTTATTTAGAAACACCTGAATTAAATGCAAGACTTCGTTTACTTCTTGAAGATATTAACAAACAAAAGATGATCGTTGACCTTGAACAAAAGATTAATGAAGATATTAAAAAATCAATTGATGAAAATCAAAAAGAATATTATCTACGCGAAAAAATGCGTGCGATTCAAAATGAATTAGGCGATAAAGCGAAAAAAGAAGAAGAAATCGATGAACTAAGAACAAAAATTCTTAAAGCACAAATGCCTAAAGTCATTGAAGAAAAAGCACTTCAAGAATTATCAAGATATCAAAATACACCTGCTGCTATGGCTGAATCAACAATTATTAAGACTTATCTTGATTTACTTGTGGATCTTCCTTGGAAGAAAGCATCGAAAGACAATTATGATTTATCGAAAGTAAAAACAAAACTTGATGAAAATCATTATGCACTCGAAAATGTTAAAGAACGTATTATTGAATATCTAGCAGTTAAAATTATGACACGGAGAAATCCACAAACCATTCTTTGTCTTGCAGGGCCTCCAGGGGTCGGTAAGACATCGTTAGCTATTTCTATCGCTGAAGCACTTAACCGTAAGTTTGTTAAACAATCGTTAGGTGGTGTCAGAGATGAATCAGAAATTAGAGGACATAGAAGAACGTATGTTGGTGCGATGCCTGGTCGTATTATTAAAGGTATGCGCGATGCGAAAACCGTAAACCCTGTCTTCTTACTCGATGAAATCGATAAGATGAGTAGTGATTATAAAGGCGATCCTGCATCTGCAATGCTTGAAGTGCTTGATCCTGAACAAAATGCGAGATTTAGTGATCACTATTTAGAAGAACCTTATGATTTATCACAAGTGCTCTTTATTACAACTGCGAACTATTTAGAAAATGTTCCTGCACCACTACGTGACCGTATGGAAATTGTGGAATTATCTTCCTATACAGAACAAGAAAAATTCCAAATTGCTAGACGTCATTTACTGACAAAGCAGTTAAAAGCTCATGGCATCAATGACGCTCAATTTTCGATTTCTGATGACTCCATCTATTACATTATTCAGCATTACACTAGAGAAGCTGGTGTACGTGAATTAAACCGATATATTGGTGCACTCATTAGAAAGTCGATTAAAGAAATTCTTTTAACCAAGAAAGAGAAAATAGAAATTACAGTCGATAACATCGTTTCCTATATTGGTAAACCGAAGTATGTCCATAACCTAGCCGATGAAAAAGAACAAATTGGTGTAGCGACTGGATTAGCCTATACGGCTTTTGGTGGCGATACACTCCCTGTTGAAGTGACTTATTACAAAGGGAATGGAAAACTCGTTTTAACGGGTAAATTAGGCGATGTTATGAAAGAATCTGCACAAACAGCACTCTCTTTCGTCAAATCAAAAGCTTTATCTTTAAACGTTGATCCAGAAATCTTTAATGATAATGATTTCCACGTCCACGTACCAGAAGGTGCAGTACCTAAGGATGGACCATCTGCTGGTATTACGATTGCAACTGCAATCATCTCAGCAGCTACCCAAAAATATGTCAATAAAGAAGTCGGTATGACGGGTGAAATAACACTTCGTGGTTACGTGCTTCCAATTGGCGGCTTAAAAGAAAAAGCGATTGCAGCACATCGCTCTGGATTAAAGACGATTTTAATACCGAAAGATAACGAAAAAGATATCGATGATATCCCACAAGAAGTTAGAGATGCTTTAAAGATTATCACCGTTGAAAATGTCGTTGACGTCTTCCAATATGCATTAAAATAAAGTATAATGAAGGTTAGTCTAAAGACTAGCCTTTTTTTATAAGACGGGAATGGATGAAATGATTAAAGAAGCAGAATATATTAAAAGCTTGACACATCCAAAGGATGCACCTGAACCAAAGAATTCAGTGTTAATGTTAGGTCGAAGTAATGTTGGAAAAAGTAGTTTTATTAATTCACTAACACATCGTAAAAACTTAGCACGCGTATCAAACACACCAGGGAAAACATTAGCCCTGAATTTTTATCTTATTAACCAGTTATACTATATCGTGGATGCTCCTGGTTATGGATATGCTAAAAGGTCTAAAGGCATGAAAGATGAGTTTATTGAAATGATTGAACGCATTATTTTAGATTTTCCTTCACTGATCTTTGTCTGTCTATTAATCGATTTTAAAGTAGGACCTACGGAAAAAGATATAGAAACTTATTCATTTTTAAGATCAATGCATAAAGATGTGATGATCATCTGTACAAAAAAAGATAAAATTCCTAAAACACGCCAATATAAACAAGAAAAAGAAATTAAGAAATTACTAAGTGATCCGATATCATTTTATGCGATATCAAACCAAACAAAAGAGAATATGGAGATTGTTGAACAAGAGATACTGAAGAAATTGGAGGGGTAGTCTTGAACAAAATTAAAATATTAACTGATTCTACAAGTGATTTATCAAAAGATATGATGGAGCAATTTGGTATTAGCTCCATTCCTTTATATGTGCGTTTCGATCAAGAGATCTATAAAGATGGTGTCAATTTGACAACAGAAGAACTCTACGAAAAGGTCAAAGAGAAAAAAGAATTACCGAAAACAAGTGCTGTATCTCCAGGTGATTTCATTACTTTCTTTGAAAAGTTCTTAAATAAGGGTTTTGATATCATTTATATCGGTATAGGTTCAAAACTATCTGCAACCATACGTTCAGCTTATCTTGCACGAGATGAAATTGGATTACCTGAACGCATTCATATCATCGATTCAATGAATTTATCATCAGGTATTGGACTCCTTTGTTTAAAAGCGAAGGATTTAAGAGATCAAGGCTTAACTGCCTATGCGATTACTGAAAAAATAGAGAGTCTAGTGCCTTTAGTTTCTAGTCAATTCGCGATTCAAACACTCGATTATCTCCATAAAGGAGGTCGAGCTTCAAGTTTAGCAAAACTTGTAGGTACCATGTTATCGATTAAACCGATTATTAAAGTCGTAAACGGTCAATTAGAGGTTTATAAGAAACCAGTTGGCAAGATGTCAAGAGCACTTGATATCATGCTCGAAGATTTTTACAAAGATATTGAAAATATTGATTTAGATTATGTCTTTATCACACATACACTTGCTAATCGTCAAGCCATTTATATGATGGATCAGATTAAACGAAGAACCCGCGTCAAACATTTGATTGAAGGTCAAGCAGGCTGTGTGATTTCATCACATTGTGGTGCAGGTACGATAGGAATACTCTACATCAAAAAATCATAGACAAGAGGAAAAAGGGTATGAAAAAAGGATTATTTGTTTTAGTTTTATTAAGTTTTCTAGTTTTATTAGTTTCATGTAATAGTGATTTAGGACAATCTGAAGATGGTCCATATACCATTACCTTTGAAACAAACGGTGGTTCTACATTGACACCCATGACAGTGGATGAACATGATTTCTTTTTACCAGAAAGCATTCCAACCAAAGATGGTTTCATCTTTGCAGGATGGTATTTAGATGCAAACTTTCTTTATCCTATGGCATTTAATGCAGGAACTGCATCAAGTTTAACGCTTTATGCAAAATGGGTTGAAACAAGTGATTTAATTACGGTTGATGAGATTGAAACAATTGTTGAATCTATTTTTAGTGAAATGGGTTATGACATGAGTCAAGATGAACTCATTAGTTTTATTGAAGATTTGCTTGCTCCTGATCTTCACACAAGTGAAGAAATCGAAGCGATTGTTTCAGCTATCTTAGCTGATAATGGATACGATATGACGAGAGCTGAATTGATCGAAGCGATTGAAACGACGTTAGGTGAAACGATGTTATCATCATCTGATGTTGAATTGATTGTTGATCAAATCATCAGTGAAGGTGGTATTGTCGATGAAGAAGCCTTAATGACTCAAATACTCGAAAATATTAATGTTGTTTCAGCTTTTGAAAATCATATTACAGACATGCTTTTTGATGTTAGACAATCGGTTGTTATGGTAGATACCTATGATGGAGCAACACTTGTTTCAGGTGGTAGTGGTGTCATTTATAAACGTGTAGGTAATACGTACTATGTATTAACTAATGAGCATGTTGTTTATGACTATGACAATAATAACTACTATAGTAACAACGAATTTGCGATAACGATCTTTACAAATGCTGGTGAAGAAAGAATTTTAAGAAGTTCATCAAATATCGTTTTACATGGAAAATCGATAGCGCACGATTTAGCTGTTTTAACATTTACATCAACGAAAGATTTTAGAGTCATTGATTTAGGACTTCATGAAAACTTAAAGGTTGGACAACTTGTGTTTGCGATTGGTAGTCCACTAGATCTTCCAAACTCATCATCAATGGGTATGATTAGTCAAATTGATCGAGAACAAGCAGATGAGTACGGTATGGACACTGTAACAATTCAACATACAGCACCCATTAACCCAGGTAACTCCGGTGGAGCACTTGTC
The DNA here is from genome assembly GCA_006226985.1 of Bacillota bacterium. Lineage (GTDB taxonomy): Bacteria > Bacillota_I > Bacilli_A > Acholeplasmatales > Acholeplasmataceae > Peloplasma. The sequence goes on from SBGC01000189.1 coordinate 6,468, forward strand.
AACATTTATGGTGAGCTTGTTGGTTTAAATAATA
>SBGC01000061.1 GCA_006226985.1 Bacillota bacterium
TATGGACATGTAGGTTATGCGTGTTTTCATTTTCTCACCTCGTATTTATTATACATAATAAAAGATGAATTTATTGGTATAGATGCAATTAATGCATAAAAAAAGTGCACGGTTTGTGCACTTTATATGAAACATTATTTTTCTTCTTTCTTTTCTTCTTTTTCTTTCGTTTCAATCGTTTGTCCAAGATACTTAGGTAACTCCATACCTGCCATTTCAAATAAATCTTTCATTGGAGGTATTGATTTCATGAGTGATGATGCGAAATTAGCTGTTGATGTTGAACCATCATTTCCACCATTATCCCATACAGTAATCTTATCAAACTTCAAGTTCTTAATCGCTTCAACTTGAATTTGAACAAGTTTTTCAAGCTTATCAGCAATAAGTAACTTAATCGCTGCATCTGGATTATTTTGAGCTGCGTTAACAATTTCCTTGAACCCTTCTGCTTGTTTAGAAAGAATTTCAAAACTACCACGAGCTTCAGCTTCGAGCTTAGCAAAAATTGCATCCGCTTCCCCTTTAGCTTTGCGTCTGATTTCTTCTGCGGTTGCTTCTGCTTCAATTACACGACGTTGTTTTTCAATTTCAGATTTAACAATAACGTCTGCTTCAAGTGTTGCTTTTTCACGATTAGCTCTAGCTAATTCTGCTGTTTGTTCTGCTAGATAAGCATCTTCTAATGCTTTAGCTGCAGCAATTTTTTCAGCTGTCATCGCACGACGAAGTGATTCTGCTTCAATTTCACGGCGTGTCGCATTGGTTTGTGAAATATCTCCTAATGATTTATTTTCACCTTCAATCGCTTTTGAGTTTGCTTGTGCAACTTGAATTCTTTGATCTCTAAGTGCGTTAGCTTCACCAATCGAACCATCTCTATTTTTTTCAGCTACAGACTTTTTCGCATCATTAATCGCTTTAGCAGCTGCTTCTTTACCAAGCGCTTCAATATATCCTGATTCATCGTTAATGTCAGTGACGTTAACGTTGATGAGTCTTAAACCGATTTTTTTAAGTTCAGTTTCAACATTTCCAGAAACTGCTTCAAGGAATTTATCACGGTCTGTATTAATTTCTTCAATATCCATTGTTGCAATAATCAAACGTAATTGACCAAAGATAATATCTTTTGCAAGCTCTTGAATTTCAGTAAGTTTTAAACCAAGTAATCTTTCAGCAGCATTTTGCATAACACCAGATTCTGTTGAAATACCTACTGTGAATCGTGATGGGACATCAATACGGATATTTTGTCTTGAAAGTGCATTTGTTAAATCAACTTGAATTGAAATCGGTGTTAAATCAAGAAATTGGTATGCTTGAATAAATGGATAAATGAATTTTGCTCCCCCGTGGATACAGGTTGCGGATTTATTCGTTCCATCAACATTGTTACCAACCTTACCATAGATAACTAAAATCTTATCTGAAGGACATTTTTTAATACGAGATACAATGAAAACTAAAATCGTAAATAAGATAATTAAAATGGTAATAATGGGTCCGATAAAATCGGAAAATTGTAAAAAGATTGTGTTCATGTTATGCTCCTTTTTTATTTATGAGTTACTTTAAGTGTTGTTTCGTCAATGACGTCTAAAATCGTAACACTTGTTTTTGGCATTAAGTCTTCTAGATCTTCTGTTACAGCATCAACTTCAACAAATCTTTCTTGCATGTTGAGAGTGATTTTTCCTTTTCCTGAGCGATTTTTAGGCACTCGGATATAAACTGTTGCATCTTTACCTATCGCATTCTTGTAATCAAGATTACCTGTAGATTCTAATTTTAAAGACGCTTTAAATGCTAATGCAACGAGCAGTGCTGAGACAGCACCTATAACAACCCCAATGATGACTGCAAATGCCCAATGCATAATTGGCTCAAGTAAAAAACTTGTCCAAGCTCCCATGGAAATTAACACAAGAATGCCACGCAATGTAAGTATGCGTAAGCCTGAGAAACCAATGAGAGGTTCGTCGTTAATGACATCAATATCGGGTCCATCTATACCATCAAAATCTGTGTCATCGACACCTATGATCATGAGTAGTAAAAAGATGAGCATAATAACACTGGCTGTCACTGCAACAACAAATGATACTTGTTGAAAATTGGAAAGATTATTCCACCACATAAGAAGCCCCCTTTTCGCTTTTTATTTATGAATAGTGTAACACATAATAGGATATTTTTAAACTTGATTTTTATAATATTCAAACCAATTTGTTATCTCATTTAATCTTCTAATTCTTGCTTGAGGTTTTCCAGAACGTGATAATTCATGTGTTTCGCCTTTAAACCAGACGAGTTTTGTTTGAACGCCCTTTTCTTTTAGGATTGAATAAAATTGCATCGCTTGTTCAACTGGACAACGATAATCTTGATCTGAATGGATAAATAGTAACGGAGTTTCAACTTCCATCGCATACTTCATGGGTGATTGATTCCAGAGTTTAGTCGTATCTAAGTTTGGATGTCCACCTGTTTGATCTTTAGAGAAATAAAAACCAATATCAGATGTTCCATGGAAAGATAACCAATTCGATATACTACGTTGGGTTGCAGCTGCTTTAAAGCGTTTTGTATGACCTACAATCCAATTTGTCATAAATCCACCATATGAACCACCTGTAACAAATAACTTAGTGGTATCAATAGATTTGATTCTCTTCGTGATAAGATCTGTGAAGTTCATTAAATCTTCATAATCAATAGAACCGTATTTACCTCTAATATCTGCAAAATCATTACCTTTACCATCACTACCTCTAGGATTTGCGAAGATGACAATATAACCTAAATTAGCCCATACTTGCATTTCATGATAATATACTTTACCGTAAACTGTTTTAGGTCCACCATGAATGTCTAATATCATTGGATATTTTAGATGTTGATTATAGTCTTTAGGAAATAAGACCCAACCTTTAACATCGTGCGTTTCTTGTTTTAAGATAAACTCTTTAGGTTTTGCAACATATTTGTTTGTTAATGCTTTTTGATTAAACCGTGTTAACTGTATGAGTTTTTGGTGTTCTAGATTATATATATAGATTTCTTGTAGTTTTTGTTTATATAATCCTACCATGAATAGTTGACCATTTAAAAACTGAATGCCATCAATCGAACCATCCATTTCAAAGATTGTTCGAAGCATACCTTCCCTTGATAACTCAATTAAATGGTTACGATCATCAATCGTAGAGACAAAATAGAGATTTTCGTTTTCTACTACTTCTTGTGTTGAGCCACCTAATCGAACATCAGCACCTACCGAGTTACCCATTGATTGACCATATGGTGCAAAAAGTTCTAGCTTTTTGTTTTTTAATAGGTAAAAATCATTATTTTGATTAATCCCATATGCTTTCATATCCGTTGCTTCTAAAATAACTTTTTGACCAAGCAAATGGATTCCATTAATTGCATAATCATTTTCATGATATAAGATTTCTGTGTCTCTTTTTACCACATCATAACAGAATACATGTGTTGTCAAACTTCTAACACCTGTCATTTGTTGACCTGTATAATAGATTTTTTTCTTGTCGACTGATAATTCAATTTGTCCGACATTAAAATCAGTGTCAACAATAGGTTTTATCGATTGTGAAGCAATCTCGTATATGAAGAGTTGATTTCTTTTATTAGCTATAAATCCTTGACCATTGAAATAAAATGGTATTTCTTTAATGTCTTCATATGCTTCATCTTTTTTGAATTTATCGAGTAAGTTTTTACGATCATCTTTGTTAAGCAAATATAATGAATGATCATCTGAAGACATAAATGATTTTAAAAGAAGTTTATCATGATCAAGAACATCAACGATAGTTGTTGAAAATGGAAACTCATAAGCTTTTTCTAATTTCTTTGTTGACATGATATATCGATAATAAATCGTAAATTTTTCTTTTTGTTTTTTCTCTTCAGCTTTTGTCTTGTGATATACAAACAAGAAAGAATCTTCAGTCTCCCAAATAAATCCCCCTTTATTTTTTAAGGATATAAGTTTTTGAGGTCTTGATCCATCAGTAACATGTAAGTCATAATGATATTCATTCTTATCAAGATGGGCTTTAGCCACAAGAAAGGCTAATCTCTTTTTATCAGGACTTACCTTTAATCCAGAAAGATATTTAAAACTAAGAAAATCATTAAGTTGAATTTTTTCCATACGTTCCCTTTCTATGAAATAAAAAGGTGCCTCGGCACCTTTCATGTTTTAGATAACGAAATTGCCTTTTTCAAATACTTTAATTTGTTTGCCATCTTGTGTAACACCAACAATTTCCATGTCACTACTACCAAACATAAAGTCTGAGTGAACCATTGAATTGTTATATCCAATTTTTTCAAGTTCAGAAATAGGCGTGTTCACACCATTTTTAACATTCATTGGATATGCACGACCTAAAGCCATGTGACATGATGCATTTTCATCAAATAATGTGTTTAAGAATAAAATATTTGTATTTGAAATCGGAGATTCATGTGAAATCAATGCGATTTCACCAATATAACTTGAACCTTCATCTGTTTCTAGAATGTTCTTTAATGCTTCTTTTTCTTTTTTAGCATCATAATTAATAACTTTACCATCTTTAAACTCTAACCAAAAATCTTCAATGAGTTTTCCTTGATAGTTAAGAGGTTTAGTCGCAACCACTTTACCACGTGTTCCCCACTTATAAGGCATCGTAAAAGTTTCTTCTGTTGGAATGTTTGGATTAAAATAAACACCTTTTGTTGAATGTTCTCCACCACCTGCCCATACGTGATCTTTAACAAGTTCAACAATTAGGTCAGTTCCTAGTTTATTTTTAAAATGAAGATGTTTAAAATTATAGTCGTTAAGCACTTTGTTATGAGCGAGCAATACTTCATTATGTTTATCCCATGCTTTAATTGGGTCTTTTCCTTCGTAGACACGGCTTGCATCAAAAATCGCATTCCATAACGCTTCAACTGCATTTTCTTCAGATAGATGAGGGAAAACTTGTTTAGCCCAAATCGGATTTGGTGCTGCAACAATCGTCCATTGTGTACGATTGCCCATCATATGTTCTCTGAAAAATGATAATGCTTTTTGTGCTGCCACACCTTGTTTTTGAGCTTTCATAGGATCAACTTCTTTGTTTAAACCAGGAATAGGTGATGAGACAGAAATATAACATGCACCATCATCCATGAGTTTTCTTTGCTGATCGACTAACCACTGTGGAATATCAGTTAAATCTTCGATTGTTTGATACATTAAACCACTCTTTGAAACAAAATCGTCACTCCATTGAACAAAAACATGTCTAGCTCCTGCTTTATATGCTTCTTCAGTGATTTCTCTTGCTAATTCTTTAACTTCAGTTGTTGCTCTTACAACAACGATTTGTCCTTCTTGGACATTTACTCCAACACGTACAGCTAATTTTGCTAATTTGTTGATTAATTCTTGTTTTGGCATCGTTATCTCTCCTTACTTTTTATCAGTATATCATATTCTATGATATTTGTATTTAATCTAAAGAAAAAAGCCTTATCAAGAGATAAGACTTCATTAAAACATAAATTATTTTTCTTTTTTTACCTGTTCAAGCATTTTAAAATATTCTAAAACTCGTGTTTGCGGCATCGGTTTACAGAAATAATATCCTTGTGCATAGTCGACAAAATAACTCTTAATCATCTGAATTTGTTCAGGTGTTTCAATACCTTCAGCAACAACCTCTAGTTTTAAATGATGTGCAAGTTCAACCATATATCGAAGCACATGGAAATCATCTGTTGATTCGGTGATGCTACTAATGAAACTACGATCTATTTTAATCGTATCAATCGGTAATTTTTGTAAATATGTTAAGGATGAATAACCTGTACCAAAGTCATCAAGTGCAATGCTAAAACCATATCGTTTAAGTTGTTTTATGACATGAATTGATTTTTGTATATCATGGATAACAGCTGTTTCTGTGATTTCAAGTGTAAATTTGCTGCAATCAATGTTATCTTCTGAAATCCATTTTGATAAGTTAGGGATAAAATTATCTTGCATGAGCATGACTGCTGAAATATTTATGGAGATTCGAAATGATTTTCTTTCTATTGGCCATGCTTTATACTGTCTAGCTGCTTCCTTAAATACCCATTCTGTAATATCTTTAATAAAACCGTTTTTTTCAGCAAGTGAAATAAACTCAAGTGGTGGTATAAATCCTTTAGTAGGATGATTCCACCGGATAAGTGCTTCAACTGCAATGACATCATCATGTGTTAAAGATAATATGGGTTGATAGTGAAGTGAAAATTCATTATGTTGAATGGCAGTTCTTAGTTGTGTTAAAATTTCTGTTTGTTGCTTAATAAGTAAAACCATTTCATCATCAAAAATAACGATTTGATCTTTACCCTTTGCTTTTGCCATGGACATCGCAGCATCTGCATGTCTAAAAAGTGTTAAATAATCTTTCCCATGATCAGGATATAATGCGACACCGGCACTATAAGTAATAAAGAAATGATCTTCATCGAGTATAAACGTTTTTCTAATGGATGCTAGATAAGCTTCAATAGTTGTCATAAAGACATCAAGTGATTGAAGTGAAAACACTGCAATCACAAACTCATCTCCACCCATACGAGCTAGAATATTAGGTTCTTCAATTTTTTCTTTTAAGAGGTCAGCAACACTCTTGATTAAATAATCACCAACAGCATGTCCCTTAACTTCGTTGATATTTCTAAATTCATCAATATCAAAATAAATGAAGCCGATAAGTGCATCTTTCGGATGGCTTTCAATGTATGAAGTAATTTTTTCTTCGAGCATAAACTTATTTGGGAGACCGGTAAGTTCATCATAATATGCAATTTGAAAAAGTTTGTTTTCCAATTTCACTGATTTGTTGTGGCCTTCATCTAGATCGATGTAAGCTTTTTTAAGCGTTTGAATGGTATTAACATATAAATCTAATTGACGATGAATAATATAGTAAAAAACAAGTGCTGTTATGGCAACATAAAAGATACCTTTAACACTTTGTATAATTTCTAAGTCTTCGGGATCAGTTGTAAACAATTTAATGACTTGATCAGAAAGTAAAATCCAAGTGAAACCAATGATAACATAAAATACGATAATCTTTAATGACGTTTCAGTTGCATTTAGTTCACTTTTCTTTTTTGGTTTATTATCCATAGGTTTACCTTCGCTTTATAACTTCATTATACATGATTCAAATTATATTTCTACTATTTCGTTTTCATCATGTAAGGCTAAATTTTTAACCCATCTACCTTTTTTATATCTTGATAGTCCAAACATCATCTTCGGAATATCAAGCATTTGAACGAATAAATACATGAGTGTAACAGGAAGTTTTGTAAAATATGATAACGCAAGTGCTACAGGAACAGGCAAGATCCACATATACATAGCATCCATCATAAATGTCGATTTTGTATCGCCACCGGATCGTAGTGTAAAATAAATCGCTACATTAAACGAGTAAACAGGAATGAATAAAGCATTGACACGAATATTGAATCTAGCGATATTTTTAGTCGCTTCAGTGACATCATAGATATCCACAATGAAAAAGCTTAGAATAAAGAGTAAAAGTCCAGTACCCACTGCAAACATTACTGCAAAAGCAATGAGTTTTTTCGCATTATCTTTTGCTTTCTCTAAGTCATTTTTCCCCAGTGTGTTACCGACCATAACAGCGACTGCTGTTGCAATCCCACCAAAGGTGACAAAGACAAGTTGCGATATGGTTCCAGTGATCGTTGTTGCAGCAAACGCACTATCTCCTCTTCGTGCATACGCATGGACAAAGACAGTTTGACCTGAACTCCATAATGCTTCATTGAGGGTGAGCGGTAAAGCCATAATAATAATACTGACTAAAAGTTTTTTATTGATTTTGAATAAATCAAAGAGTTTCGTATTAAATACTTCTCCTCGAGATTTAACTAAAAAGAATGTTAAGAAAAATTCAACAAATCGCGCAATAAGCGTCGCATATGCTGCACCAACAATTCCAAGTCTAGGAAATCCTAGATAACCAAAGATTAAAATAAAGTTTAAGATTGCATTTGTAAATATCGCTACAATGGAGATGTAAAGCAATGGTTTAGTGACACCAACTTCTCTAAACGTATTGGACATTGCTACAGATAAAATCCAGGGGAAAGCACTCCATTTAATAATATTTAAATAGTCAATAGCTCCTTTAATGGTTGTTTCATTCGAAGAAAATAACATGACAAGTGGTCGTTGAAATAGTGAAAATAAGATGAACGATAGGGTTGCTAACATAAGTCCAGTAAGAAGCTTAAATCTAAATGTTTGTTTTAACTTATCATAATCTTTTGAGCCATAATATTGAGCCGTAAAAATACCTGCACCACCTAAAGCACCAAATGTGATTAAGATAACAACAAAATACAGCTGGTTAACAGCTGAAACAGATCCGATTGCTTCTTCCCCTAATTTCCCTACCATGACATTATCCACAAGCTGAACGGATGTGGTGATGAGTTGCTGTAATACGATAGGTACGGCGACTGAAAACAATGTTTTATAAAATGATTTATCTCCGATGAATTGTTTTAACATATCTACACCTCAACCAAAGTATTATAGCATAAATGATACATAAAAAGACACAATTTATAAGAAAAAACCTCACAATGTGAGGTCTTTATATTAGGGTATATCGATGATTCGTAATGTATTCGTTGAGCCATGTTTTTGTGCCCAACCTGAGGTGATGATGAGTGTCGTTCCTGAAGCAAATCCAAAATCTCTTGCAACTTCGATAGCGACTTTATCATATACAGCATAATCGGTAACATTCGAGCGAATAACACCGAAGACACCCCAATAATAAGATAATCTTGTGCATGTTTCATAGGAATCGGTAACTGCAATAATCGGAACAGATGGTCTAAATTTAGCAATACGTCTTGCAGTACCACCGGTTTCTGTAAATGCGACAATAACTTCTACTTTAGGTAATGCTAAGGCTGTTTGACTCACTGCAATACCAATTGCATCATTGACTGTTTGTTGTGATGTAGAAATGGCATGTTGCAGTCTATCTTTATAAGGAATAGAATCTTCAATCGCTTTTGCAATCGTATCCATGACTAATACAGCTTCAACAGGATATTCACCAGCAGCTGATTCACCAGATAACATAATGGCATCTGAACCATCTAAAATAGCATTAGCTACGTCAGATGCTTCTGCTCTAGTAGGTCGAGGTGAATACATCATCGATTCTAACATATGTGTTGCTGTAATGACTGGTTTACCCATTTCATTTGCTTTTTGGATAATTTTCTTTTGATAAAGTGGAACAAGTGATGTTGATACTTCAACACCTAAGTCTCCACGTGCAACCATAACACCATCAGAAACAGATAAAATTTCTTCTAAATTATCCATACCTTCTTGGTTTTCAATTTTTGCAATGAGTTCAATCTTAGGTTTACCAGCTTTTTTGAGGATTTCTCTAATCTCAAGGACATCTGCTTTACGTCTAACAAATGATAAAGCAATCATATCTACATTGTTTTCCGCTGAGAAAATGATATCATCATGATCTTTTTGAGAAACAAATGGCATGGATAGATGAACGTTAGGGACATTCACACCTTTTCTGGTTTTAATACTTCCTGAGTTCATGATTTGGCATGTTAAAATGTCATCTTTCTTATCAATAACATTTAAACGCATTTTGCCATCGTCAATCAATAAGAAATCATTGACTTTGATGTCATTAAATAATTCTTTTGAATCGATATGAAATCTTTCACGATTACCTAAAACAGGTTCTTTCCATACTTCAACGGTATCACCTTTTTTAAATGTTGCAATATCATTTTCAAACTTACCTGTTCTTATTTCTGGACCTTTTGTATCTGCTAATATTCCAATGTAGCGATTCTTCGTCTTAGCAACACGACGAATCATTTCCATTCTGTTTTTATGTTCTGCTTGATCAGCGTGTGAATAATTAAGTCTGGCAACATTCATACCAGCATCAATCATCTTCGCAATCATGTCTTCATTATCTATGGATGGACCGATTGTACATACAATCTTCGTTTTTCTTTTCATAATACCTCCTTAAATGCTCAACCTCTATTATACAATAGAATCCAGATGAATACTATATTAAAATAAGCGACTATGAACGTTTTCATTATAAACATGGACTTGCACTAGCTGTGCAAATCCATGTCATTAAGTCTACGATTTAACACTCACTTTTTTAGTGATTTTTGTTTTAACCTTGTACTTACTAACGAAAATATCAACTATTTTGGGATCAAATTGAGTACCTGAACAACGAATGATTTCTTCAATTGCCTCTTCATGAGTTAATGCTTTTCGATAAGGTCTATCCGAGATCATCGCATCATACGCATCAGCAAGAGAAATAATTCTAGCTCGTATTGGAATTTCATCGCCTTTTAATCCTCTTGGATATCCATTCCCATCGTATCTTTCATGATGGCATAAAATATCTTGAGCTATTTCTGCATACTCTGGTGTTGAAGATAAAATACGATAGCCTATCTCTGGATGTCTTTTGATTTGTTCCCATTCTTCTTGAGTTAGTTTACCTGGTTTATTTAATACCGCATCATCAATAGCGATTTTCCCAATATCATGAAGATTACTAATGGCTTTAAGTAAACTGATATCGTTTGCCTTCATACCAAGCATATCTCCGATTGCAGTACATATTTCTGAAACACGTTTTGAATGTAGTTCTTCTCTTGGGTTTTTTTCATGTAATGTCGATAGAATTGTTTTAATGGTTTCATTACGGTGTGAAGAAACTTCAAATAATTTATGACTATACATATCATCTTCAGCTATTTTAATAATTTTATCTAGGAATGTATCATCTATCTTTGTTGCTAAACCAAATGCAACAGAAGCATGCATACCTTGGATAATGATTTTTTCGATGTTCTTAATCGCATTTTCAATCAATTTTTGAGAATCTTCATATGAAGTATTTGGTAATATGACAACAAACTCATCTCCACCAATACGCGCAATACGACTCGTGTTAAAACTATGTCTAAGTTCATCCGAGACTTGAATGAGTAATTGATCACCTGAATCATGACCAAATGCATCATTAGTGATCTTTAAACCATTAATGTCTATTAATACAATCGAAAGCGGTAAATATTTTGGATGATCTAGCTTAACAAGTTCTTCTTGATAAAATCTTCGATTATATAATCCAGTTAGTGGATCTCTATATGATAAATATAGAATCGATTCTTCGTATTTCTTTCTCTCTGTAATATCTTGAGATATGATGGTTACACCAATCACATCACCTAGCTGATTTCTAATAGGGCTATAGAGTTCTTCTAAGTATTTACCTTTCGTTGTTTCAACTTCGATAACGCGACTAATTGATTCACCTGATAATGCATTATCAATTAAGTTTTGAATACGAAAGCGCATAGATGTATCTTCTATAAGATCGAGATAACTATGATTCATTTCAACATCAACATCATAGAATTCTTTCATATTAATATGATGAAAATCATTAAACGCGATATAGCGATATTTTGTGTCTAAAGCAAATATTTCCATTGATTTTGGTGAATCAATACTTGCTTGTAGGAGTGCTTGTTGATTCTTAACAAGTTGATTGGCAGTAATTCTTTCTTTTTGGTTATTTAATGTTATACCAAGTATCATGGTAATGATTGGAAACACTCCAAGATATGGAATAAATGTATTTCTAATTGTATCAAAAGCATCTGGCCATGGAATGGCTAAGAAACATATGAGTGTGATAATATGTGCGATAAGACCTAGAATATAGTATTCAAGTATATAATTTTTTGTATTAATAAGTTTTCTGATCTTTGGCCATAAAACACCTAAAGTTGATGTTGATATGATGGTGAGAGCACCTGCATAAACTCCTGCTCCACCAAGATTGATACGATAGATTAATCCAATGGATGCTGCTATAACTGTAGGTACAAAACCAAAAAATGCACCAGTTGCTGCAAATAAAACGCTTCGTGCGTCAAAAATAAGACCGGGTCGAACAACCCAAGGAGACATCATAATTAATATAGCTACAAAACCAGTCGAAATCCCTGTAAATAGTTTATTTCTTGTTGATGTGTCTGCACTAAAGTTCGTTAATCCATATAAAAAACTGATGGATAAAAGGAGAACTACGCTTTTTGATAATTCAATTAAAATGGGTATACCAACATCAGTTAGCCACATATATTCACCGTTTTTTCTCATGATTTTTTACTGTTTAATTATAACATGAAATAATAATGAAATAATCTTATACAGTGAATAATGAAGACGATTTAAGAAAATATTAAGAATTGCAAAGTAAAAAAAAGAAGACGATGGCTTCGTCTTCACGATGATTTTTTGGAGCGGGTGATGGGAATCGAACCCACGTCTTCAGCTTGGAAGGCTGAGGTAATAGCCATTATACGACACCCGCGAAAATAATGGTCGGGAAGACAGGATTTGAACCTGCGACCTCCTGGTCCCAAACCAGGCGCTCTACCAAGCTAAGCTACTTCCCGAAATATGGCGTACCCAAGAGGACTTGAACCCCCAACCTTTTGATCCGTAGTCAAACGCTCTATCCAGTTGAGCTATGGGTACTACTCTTGAGTTTAAAACGAAAACTCATATCTTAAAACGCGTTTGCGTTTTGTTTGCAAAAATTGGTGACCCGTACGGGATTCGAACCCGTGAGTGCATGCGTGAAAGGCATGTGAGTTAACCGTTTCTCCAACGGGCCAATGTGCAAGCGCATATATAATTATACCAATTATTTGATAATTGTCAAGATAAAATCCCAGGTTTTTTAATCTTTTTTTATAACATAGTTATAAGGGTATAAAAATGTCTTTATGATGCGCTTTTTTCTAAATATGCACTCTTACTTTCCCATTTTCTTGACTGCCAACGGATATACATACATGCAGCTCTGATAAGTTCATCTGCGGTATATGCAATATAAACCCCTAATAATCCAACTTGAAGACTGACACCTAAGATGTAAGCTACCGGTACAGCTATTCCAAACATACTCAAAATAGCCATGATCAGAGGAAAAGATGTGTCACCTGCTGAACGTAATGCCTGTATTAAAATAAGGTTAAAACTTCGACCTGTTTCTAGTAATATAGCAATCCATAATACTTTACGTGCAGTTTCAATAATCACTTCATTTGACGAGAAAAAATTCAAGATTAAGCCTGATGAAAAATTTACAATAAGTGTCATTGTTAAAACAACCATAAGACTTCTAAAAGCAACCTTCATCGTCTCTTTATGTGCTTTTTCATAGTTTCTCTCGCCAATATAATAACCTGTCATCACAGCATTAGCTGAAGCAAAAGCAAGTGAGAAAATATAGATATACGTAAGAATTGTGTTGATATAAGTTCTTGCAGTTGTAAACTCAGCACCAAAACCATTAATCATGCTTAAAATAATTCCTTGCATGAGTGTGTATGTCCAAGATTCTGCAGCACTAGGAAGTCCAATTCTAAAAATATTCTTTGAGGACTCAAAATCAAGTTTCAAGTTTCTAAATGAAAACCGAATAACCTTAAGTAATAAAACAAGATAAACTAGCATCATGAGAATGCGAACAATAAGTGTTGATAAAGCTGCGCCATATACACCTAGCCTTGGAAATATCCAATGGCCATTGATTAAAAAATAGTTTCCAATGATGTTTAAAACGTTTGCTGCCATCACAACATATGTGATATATTTTGCATATCCATAACTTCTTAACGATGCGGTAACAACATTACTTATGGCTACAAAAAACAGTGAAATTGCAATCATTTGTAGATACGTATTAGAATCTGTAAATAGTTCAGGTTTTGTGTTAACAACACCGAGTAAAACACTCGATAAGGTGAATAAAGATACTGCTAATATAAATCCCACTAACGCATTAATCAGCATCCCTGAGCCAATTATTTTGTGTGCTTCATCGCTTCTCTTTGCTCCAATGTATTGAGATACTAAAACAGCTACCCCATTCGCTACAATTAGGAGTAGCACACCAAACATTTGGATAAGTGTATTTGCGTTACCTACAGAACCCACAGCATAATCGCTAAAGTGAGAAAGCATGAAGGTATCAATGGTGCCCATAAGCATGAAAAAGAGTAATTCAATGAATGTTGGCCAAAATAAGGATTTAAACGTGCGTTTAGCTTTCATGTTGCGTATGTATTTAGTAGAGTATATTTTTTAGTAATGACTCCGCTTTTTCTTCTCCTAGTAAGTAATTAACTATCTCATAAGTAAATTCGTAAACTGCTCCAGCACCTCGTGCTGTAATAATATTTTCATCACAAACTGCTTTCTTGTGTGGTAAATATGTGCCTTTAGGCATATCGATTTCTGAGCCTGTAAAACATGTAAACTTTTTATGATCTAAGATGCCAGCTTGACCTAAAAATCTAGGTCCTGCGCAAATCGCTGCAACCAATTTTTTTTGATCATAGAAATATTTAACTGCATCTTTTATATGATGGTCATGATTAACGATTTTAGCAACGTATTTTCCACCTGGAATAACGATAAAATCATATGAATCATATGATACTTCTTGGTAAAGATAATCTGCTTCTACTTTTAAACCAAAAGCTGTGATGATCTGTTTACTATCTTGAAATGTCAAGGTATCAACTTCTAGACCAGCTCTTCTCAGTAAAGCTCGTGTCGTTAATGCTTCACCATCTTCCATATCATGACTAACGATGAGTAGTCCTTTCATTTTATCACTCCTTTAAGTAACGATAAATAGACTTGATATAATTTGTGTGAGCCATCTTCTGATTCAAATCTTTTGTAGTTTTCAATGTGATCATGATCACCTACTAAATCTGAAATGACTTTAATACTAATCATAGGTATTTGATAAAAATTAGCAACTTGAAATAAAGCTGTACCTTCCATATCAAAAACCATTGAATCTTCCATTTTTCCCGTCATAAAGCGATCACCAGTATAAAGAAAACCTTTTTGAATATGCTCTATAGATCGATTGGCAGCATCAAATAATTGTTTATCAGGAAGAAAATGCTCTGGACATCCCGGGACTTGACCTATCTTATAGCCAAACATCGTTAAATCAAAATCATGATATGTAGCTCTTTCAATATTAACAACATCTCCTGGTTTAAATGGTTTGGTTGCTCCTGCAAGTCCTAAGTTAATAATCGCATCATATGATTTTTTTGCTAAGACTTTTGATAGTTGAAAAGCAGCATTTACTTTACCAACTCCTGTTTGCAAAATATCGACTTGTGGATGTTTATGCTGATCTATTTTATCAATCTCTGATTGCATAGCAGCAACAATTAAAATCATATACGATCTCCAATAATTTGTTTAATTTTTGTTACAATTAAATCAACTGCAATATCGTGTTTACGGTCATTAGGAATAATGACATCTGCGAATCTTTTCGTTGGTTTTATATGTTTGTGAAACATTGGTTTTACTGTCTTTTCATATTGTGAAATAATACTTTCTAAACTTCTTCCACGCTCTTTCATATCTCTAAGCATACGTCTTATGAAACGTGTGTCATCATCAAGTTCAACGAATAGATTAATATCTGATAAATCTCTAATTTTTTCGTTTTCTAGAATCAGAATACCTTCGACAATGATGATGGGTTTTGGAGAGATATGTTCAATTTCTGTTGAACGTGTGTGATTAACAAAATCATAAACAGGTTTATCAATCGTTTCACCTTTCATAAGCTTTTGTAAGTGATTTAAAAGAAGTTCATTATCAAGTGAACTCGGATGGTCATAATTTGTTAAGTATCTTACTTCAAGTGGTAATTCTGATTGGTCATGGTAGTAATCATCATGTTTGATAATGAGTACTTCATCGATACCTGCTTTATTAAGTATCTCTTCAACAACGGTGCTTTTTCCCGATGCGGAACCTCCTGCAACCAAAATAAGTAAAGGTTTTTTCATATCCCCTATTTCCTCTCTATATTTGGCATTCAGGTGCGAGTGTTGATTGAGTCTCTAAATCAATAATATCATTTAAATCTTGATGTTTTTTAAACCAAGCAACTGCATATGGACATGTAGCTACAACTTTGTAACCCATTTTTTTTGCATGCTTGTAAACTTCGTGCATCAGGGTTGATGCAACTCCTTGACCTCTTAACGATGGGTCAACATAGGTATGATCAACAACTACGATACCAGGCTTGATGAATGGGAAAGTTGCATTAACAATCATTTTTCCTTCATTGTTATTG
>SBGC01000185.1 GCA_006226985.1 Bacillota bacterium
CAAGCCGCATTGCCTGACAGTTCTTTCTTTTCGTTCCACCAAGACAGTTTGCCGGTTTGAACGATTTCATCGATATCGGATTTTGTCAGCGTTTCGACTTCGATCAGATAATGGGCAATCAGATCGAGCAGATCACGATTTTCAGTGATGATCTGACGGGCTTTTTCAAAACATGTCGTAATGATGTGTCTGACTTCTTTGTCGATCTCATGAGCGACCTGATCCGAGAAATTCTTTTCTTTGAAGTAGTCACGTCCCAAAAAGACATTACCACTGCCTGTTTCGTATTGGATCGGACCAAGATCGGACATACCATATTCGGTAACCATGGCTCTTGCGATCTGGGTGGCGACCTGGAAATCATTGTATGCGCCGGTTGTCACGGTATCAAAGACGATTTCTTCAGCGACACGTCCACCAAGATAAGAAGTAATTCTTGCAAGTAATGATTTTTTAGTTTCTAAGAATTTTTCTTCAATAGGAACCATTAAGTTATAACCACCAGCACGACCACGTGGAATAATAGTTACTTTTTGAACGACGTTAGCATCTTCAACTTTTATACCAATAACTGCATGTCCTGCTTCATGATAAGCAACAGTTTTCTTTTCATCAACGGAATATTTTCTACTCTTTTTAGCGGGTCCCATCATAACACGGTCAACTGCTTCATCCATATCTGCTTCAGAGATGAGTGTACGATTGTCACGTGCTGCAAGAAGTGCTGCTTCATTAAGTAAGTTTTCAATATCAGCACCAGAGAATCCTGGAATTCTACTAGCAAATTCGTTTAGTTTAATCTTTGGATCAAGTTTCTTATTTCTCGCATGAACTTTTAGAATCGCTTCACGTCCACGAACATCAGGAAGTGAAATAGTTATTTGACGGTCGAAACGACCCGGACGAAGTAATGCAGGGTCTAAAACGTCAGGACGGTTGGTTGCTGCCATAATGATAATACCCATATTGGTTGAGAATCCATCCATTTCAACGAGTAATTGGTTTAATGTTTGTTCTCTTTCATCATGTCCACCACCGAGACCAGCACCTCTTTGACGACCTACAGCATCAATTTCATCGATAAAGATGATACATGGTGAATTTTCTTTAGCGACTTTAAATAAGTCACGAACACGCGATGCACCAACACCAACAAACATTTCAACGAAGTCTGAACCTGAAATTGAGAAGAATGGAACATTAGCTTCACCAGCAACTGCTCGTGCGAGCAATGTTTTACCAGTACCAGGTGAACCTACAAGAAGAACACCTTTAGGAATTCTAGCACCCATGTCAACATATTTCTTTGGAGCTTTTAAGAAATCAATAAGCTCTTCCATTTCTTGTTTTTCTTCATCACAGCCTGCAACATCTTTAAATGTGACGCCTTTTTCACGATTTAATTTTGCTCTATTTTTCGCAAAATCAAATGCTTTACTATTTTGATTGTTTGCATTTCTAAAAATAATGAAAAGCACAACAATGATTAAGATAATTGGAACAAGGTTAATTAAAATGGTCCATATAGTTACACCAGATTTAACCTCAATGTTTGTAGAGCCACCTTCAGCTTCAACCGATTCAAAGATTAAGGTTGCTTGTTCGATACGCATCACACTTTCAAAGCGTGTCGTACCTGAAAACATCGGAAGATTTTTGTATTGTTCATAAACAACACCATTTACTCTAACTAAGTCAAAGTTATCTCCACCAACTAATACGTATTCAATACTTTTAATATAACCTGCATCAGCAGCAACTTGAATTTCTGTTGCAGATAATGAGGTAACATCTTCAGCAAGTGCTTCTCTTAAAAATAAGAAAATACCTATGACAATCACCAATGTGAATAACATAATGAGATAATCAGGTTTTTTTCTTAATTGTTTTCCTTTTGGATTTTGATTCATATAGACACCCCTTTTTAACTGTTATAAATCTCAGGCTTTAAAATGCCCACATAGGGAAGGTTTCTATAATATTCATTATAGTCTAGTCCATATCCTACAACGAAGGCTTTTGGAATTACATAACCAACATATTCAGGTTGGTATGGTCTTTTTCTACCTTCAGGCTTGTCAAGTAAAGTCACTGTTTTAACACTGCTTGCACCACGATGTTTAAATAATTCAATAATGGTTACTATTGTTGATGCTGTATCAACGATATCTTCAACAATAACAACGTCTCTTCCTTTGATAGAAATGTCTAAGTCCATCTTGATCTTGACATCACCAGAAGAAGAAATACCACCATGATAACTAGATACTGACATATAAGCAAGTTCAATCTTTAAATCAACATGCTTAGATAAATCAGACATGAAAGGCATACAGCCTTTAAGAAGACCGACAAATAAAGGTTGTTTACCTGCGTAATCTTTTGAAAGTCTTGCTCCCAATGTTTGACAGATTTCTTGGATTTGTGATTCAGATACTAATATTTCTGCAATATCGTTATGCATGTTTTTTGTCTCCTTTAAATTGGAAATAACATTCATGGTTTGTTCCAAGTGTTTGGTTTACGTAATAATTTTCAACCCAAAGTATGTGATCATTATTGTCTGTTAATACCCATAAATGATTTCTTTCTTGCATGGGTACTTTCTTGTCAATGAGCAGTTTTTTTAATTTTTTATGCCCATAATCATAAGCTAATACATCACCATCTTCTCTAAGGCGAAGCCATAGAGGAAATGCTAATTCATTATAACATAATTTTGTGAAATCGGCAGTAAGGTCACTAGATATGGGAAAAAATGTGAAAATCCCTTCTTTTCCTACTTTATTTTTCCCTTCTTTTACCATGATTTTGATCTTTTTAATCGTTGTAAAGGGCTCAATATAGGCTTTATCGTATGCCTTAATGAAGTGATGTTTGTTTTCTAATGTGTATCGTTGATTTGGTTTTTTGCTAGTTAAGATTTTGTATATTTTTTGGATAGTTTCATATGTGAAATTAAGCTTATAATCCTCGAGTAGAAAAGCGATCATATCTTCTTGAACTGCAATAGGAAGTGTTAAAAAATGTGATAAATTGATTTCATGTTTCTCGTTCATATAACTTTTTGTCGTTTCCCTAATAAATGTAAAGGCATGTGATAACTGTTTGTGATATTGCTTGATTTGATCGAGCAAATCATCATTTTCTTGTTTCATCACAGGAACAACAGCATGGCGATAACGATTACGTAAATAATAATTGTCTTCATTAGATGCGTCATCTAAATAGGAAACGCTAAACTTAATTGCATAATTAATGATGTCCTTTTTAGGAACGTAAAGCAGAGGTTTAACAAAGACAAATTGATCTGTTTGATGAGATTGTTGCATACCAGCATAACCTAAAATATTAGAACCTCTTGTCATTTTGATGAGGATATTTTCAAATAAGTCATCTAAATGATGAGCTGTTAATATATAAGGTGTTTTATGAAGTTTTGCAACTTCCATTAAATAATGTTTTCTCATTTGATGTGCTTGATGATGAAAATTGCCTTCACTTACTTCAATAGTGTAATAGTAAAAAGGTATGTTCTTTTCCTTACAAATCGATTCAACTAAATCTTTTTCAATAATCGATTCATCTCTTTTTAAGTGATTAAAATGGACAACGATTGTTTGATAAGATGTCTCAAGAAGTAGATTGAGTAATACCATTGAATCAACGCCACCACTTATGGATACGACTAAAGGATATTTAATTGGAATATGTAAGTCGCTTTTAAGTATATTTTGTAGATTAATCATGTATATACCTCATTTCTATAATTACATTATAACATGTGCATTTTAAGATTTTGGTTAAAACCGCAAGAAGTGTGTTATAATTAATTTCGATAAAGGAGGCCATAACATGTTGATTTTGGCAAGTAGCTCACCAAGAAGAGCGAAACTCTTACAAGATGCAGGTCTTGATTTCATTGTAGAACCCAGTCATATTGATGAAAATATTGAAGATGAAAAATTAAAACCACAAGAACTTGTATTAGAATTAGCAAAAATGAAAGCTTTATCTGTAGCAGCAAAATATCCTAATGATATTGTCTTAGGAGCTGATACCATCGTTGTATATGAAGAAGAAGTATTAGGAAAACCTAAGGATGAAGAAGATGCTTATCGGATGTTAAAAAAACTATCAGGTGAACGTCATGTCGTCTACACTGCGGTTGCATTAACACGTGGTGAACAAATGGTTTCATTCGTATCAGAAACTGAAGTATCGATGAAAGTATTAAGTGATCTAGAGATTAGAAATTATATTGACACAAAAGAACCTATGGATAAAGCAGGTGCTTATGGTATCCAAGGTGAAGGTGGCAATTTAGTGGATCATTATAAAGGAGATTTTTTTACAATCGTTGGTCTTCCCTTAAAAGAGTTAATGGAAAATTTAAAGAAGTTCAAATAGAGGAGAAATCCTCTTTTTTTTATGTTTATAACCTTTATACATCCTAATTATTGTATAATTAAAATAATTACAAGCGAATAAGGGTGATCACATGGAAACAACCAAATGGTGGCAAAAAGGTATTGTTTATCAGATTTATCCAAGAAGCTTTCAAGATTCAAATGATGATGGCATTGGTGATCTCAAAGGAATCATTTCTCGTCTTGATTACGTTAAAGAATTAGGGGTAGACATTATATGGCTATCACCTGTTTATGCATCTCCTAATGATGATAATGGATATGACATAAGTGATTATTACCAAATCAATCCGGAGTATGGAACGATGGAGGATATGGATTTACTTATTCAAGAAGCTAAAAAAAGAGGATTAAAGATTATCATGGATTTAGTGATTAATCATACATCTGATGAACATCCATGGTTTATCGCATCCAAGCATAAAGATTCAAAATATCGAGATTATTATATATGGCAAAAGGAACCTAATAACTGGACAAGTTTTTTTGGAGGTTCCGCATGGGACAAAATTGATGATGAATATTATCTTCATCTCTTCTCAAAAAAACAACCTGATTTGAACTGGCATAACCCAGATGTTATGAAAGAAATTCAAGACATCATGCATTTCTGGTTGAAAAAAGGTATTCATGGTTTCAGATGTGATGTCATCAATATTATCTATAAATCGAGTCTAGCAAACGGTAAGAAGAAAATGGTTTTAGTTGGTAAAGAACATTATCACTCACAAGAAGGATGTCATAACATTCTTAAGACGCTCAGAAAAGATGTGATGGATCATTATGATGCATTTACTGTTGGTGAAACAGTTTTAGTCAGTGTTGATCAAGCCAATGATTTAATTCATCCAGACCGTAGAGAACTTGATATGGTGTTTAGTTTTGAACATATGGAAACAGATCAAATTAGTAACAAATGGTTTAGAACCAAGTTCAATCCTAACAAATGGATGAGAGTCATTTCAAAGTGGCAAACAGGTGCATATTGGAACGCTAACTACATGGAAAATCATGATCAAACGAGATCAGTAAGCAGGTTCGGTGATGATACAAAATATCATAAACAAAGTGCTAAAATGCTCGCTACAATTAACCTCACATTAAGAGGCACACCCTATATTTTTGAAGGTCAAGAGATAGGAATGACCAATGGTGATTTTCAATCGATGGATGATTTGAAAGATGTGGAATCTCATCGGATCAATGAGATTGCAAAGAAGCTTCATTTTCCTAAAAAACTTAGATGGAAGATGATGATGAGGTCTTCAAGAGATCACGCAAGAACACCGATGCAATGGAATAGCACCGGAGGGTTCACAAAAGGTGTTCCTTGGCTCAAGATAAATGCCAATACGAAGACAATAAATGTCGAAAATAACATCGATGATCCTGAATCAATCCTCAATTTTTACAAGCGACTTATTCAATTTAGGAAAGATCATCATGTCTTAGTAGATGGCATGTTTAAGCCATTATACATGAGAAATAATATATTTATTTACAAGCGATTTAACGAAAGTGATGAGATACTCATTATCTCAAACATGTCAAGGAACTACAAAAAGATGCCTATCCAAATTTTTGGGAAAATATTGATTTCGAACGTCAATCGAAACGATTTTATTGATGGGATCTTAAAACCATATGAAACCATCGTTATTCAAGGAGGTATTAGCAAATGATTCTAGCAAGATATCCATATTTTTACTTAGAAACGGCTAAACTGGGCTATTTATTTAGTGTGCTACCAACAAAAAAGTTAGAACATATGTATTTTGGGAAGAAACTTATCGATTATCGATATGAATCTCTCCATTTAAAGCCTACAGCAGGTGTAGGTTCATCTGTCGAGTATGAGAATGAAGGGAGTAAAACACTCCTTGATTTAATGACTTTAGAGTTTTCAGAAGTAGGCAAAGGTGATTTTAGATTAACGCCAATTGAATTAAAAATGCCTGATATGAGTTTCGTTTCAGACTTTGTTTATGACTCTTTCGAAATTGTAAAAGGCACGATTGAATCGAAGAAAATGCCGACTGCTCAAAAGGGAGAAAACACACAAAGTTTAATCATTAAATTAAAAGATAAAAAATTTGATATTGAGCTCAAACTGATTTACACAGTCTTTGAAAAATCAAACATTATTACACGTCGTGTGATTCTATTCAACAATGAAGAAAAGCCGATTGTTATTCGCAAACTCATGAGCATGATGTTTGATTTACCTGAATCAGATTATGATCTTATCACCTTTGATGGTGGTTGGATTAAGGAAGCTCATAAGCATACACGTCCTTTATCATATGGTACATACATCGTAGATTCAACAACAGGAGCGTCGAGTAACCGTCACAACCCAGGTATCATTTTAGCTAAAAAGGGAACACATGAAGACTATGGCGATTGTATCGGTATTAACTTAATTTATAGTGGAAATCACTACGAAGCTGTTCAAATATCAAACCATGGACTCATGCGTGTGATGACAGGAATTAATCCTCATTGTTTCGAATGGACACTTAAGAAAGAAGAATCGTTTGAAACACCAGAAGCAGTTCTTAGTTTTTCAGATTTAGGATTTAATGACCTATCGCATAACTTCCATGATTTCGTCAATCAACATATAATACCTAGGCAATTCAAGAAAACGTTAAGACCTATTGTACTCAATAGTTGGGAGGCGTTCTATTTTAATTTCAACACGAAAAAATTACTAACACTTGCTAAACAAGCAAAAGAATTAGGTGTTGAACTTTTTGTTTTAGATGATGGTTGGTTCGGTAAGAGAAACGATGATCACGCTGGGCTTGGAGATTATAACGTCAACAAAAAAAAGCTTAGAGGGGGATTAGAAAACCTATCAAACCAAATTCATGAATTGGGTATGAAATTTGGTCTATGGTTTGAACCTGAAATGGTAAATCCTCAAAGCGAGTTATATAAAAAACATCCGGATTGGGCAGTTACGATTGAGAACAGAAATCCATCACTCGGAAGAAATCAACTTGTATTAGATTTATGCAAACCTATGGTCAGAGACTATATCTTGACCGAAATGACAAAGATTTTAGATTCCACCACGATTGACTACGTGAAATGGGATATGAATCGACATATCACCGATATGTTTTCATCAGCTCTTTTTGAACAAGGAAGATTTTTCCATCAGTATATTTTAGGATTGTATGATATTTTATTTAAACTAAGAAAAAAATACCCAGATTTACTCATTGAATCATGCTCAAGTGGTGGAAATCGCTTTGATTTAGGTATGCTTTATTTTAGTCCACAAATATGGACATCAGATAATACAGACCCCATTGAGAGATTAAAGATTCAAGAAGGTTTTTCATATCTTTACCCACAATCAACTATGAGTGCGCATGTTTCACTAGCACCTCATAGCCAAACCATTAGAAGAACACCACTATCGACACGCTTTAATGTCGCAAGCTTCGGTGTATTAGGCTATGAGCTTAACTTGAAATATGTATCAAAGGTTGAAAAGGAGGAAATGAAGAAGCAAATTGAACTCTATAAGACGCATCGTGAGCTGTTACAATTTGGTGAATTTAATCGTTTTAACAAAAAAGATGAGGATAGAAACATCTGGCAAGTTTCATTAAACAATGAACATATTGTTGGTTACTTTCAAAACAAATACCATTCAAGCCCTAATCTCGAAGTTCTTCATGTGAAAAATGTTAAACCCAATGATAAGTATAAAATCGAATCTATTCAACAAAAACTTGAAATCAGACAATTTGGTCATTTGATTACACATGCACTTCCCATAAAACTTCATCCAGATGGATGGCTTATGACAAAAATCAATCAAAGAAAACAGTTGGATAATGCAACGGAGTCTTATGAAATCTCAGGACAAGCGCTCCTTTCAGGCTTAAAGCTTAAACAACAATTTTCAGGAACATATTATAATAATGAAACACGCATGTTAGGTGATTTTGGTTCGCAAATCTATATCGTATCTAAATTAGAATCTTGAGGTGAAGTATGAGAGAAACACTACCATTAAATTTTGGCTGGTATTTTAGTAAGTTCCAAGACGAACATCTAACAAAAAGCGATGTATCGATGTTTGAATGTGTTGATCTACCACACCACGCTGTTGAAATTCCTTTTAACAATTTTGATGAAAAAATGTTAGAAGGTCTTTTCACATATATCAAAGACATTGATGTGAAAGACACTTGGAAAGAACGAAAAGTCATTTTACGATTTGAAGGTGTCGCTCATCAAGCACATATCTATCTCAATAAAAAACTAATTTCACATCATCAAGGTGGTTACACCCCTTTTGAAATAGACTTGACTGAGCATCTCATTTATGGAAAAAACAATGAGATCATGGTTAAAGTAGATAGCCATGAAGACCCACTCATACCTCCATTCGGTGGTGTTGTTGATTATCTTGGTTACAGTGGAATTTATCGCGAAGTCTCACTCATTATTTTAGATAGACATTATATGAGTGATATTTTTGTCCATACAGACGGAAAAAGTAGAATTTATATCGAAACTACCCTATCAAAACCAGAAGGAATACTCATCTATAAGATAAAAGATAAGGATCAACAAGTTGTTTCAAAAGGGATGATGATCGTTGATCAACATGTCATGAAGACAGAAACATTTATTGAACAACCTGAACGATGGGATATCGATAACCCATATCTATACACTGTTGAATTGCATTATGAAGTTAATACAAAATTAGTTGATTCAAAGAATATTAAAACAGGTATTCGTCGTGCAGTTTTTGAAAAAGATGGTTTTTATTTAAATGATAAAAAAGTAAAACTCATTGGACTCAATCGTCATCAAAGTTATCCCTATGTTGGCTATGCAATGCCAAAATCCATGCAATACGAAGATGCAGATATCTTAAAATATGATTTAGGACTCAATATCGTTAGAACATCTCATTATCCACAGTCCATTCATTTTTTAAATCGCGCAGATGAGATTGGTCTTTTAGTTTTTGAAGAAATTCCCGGGTGGCAACATATCGGAAATGAGACATGGAAAAAACAATCACTTCATGATCTAGAAGAAATGATTATCAGAGATCGAAATCACCCATCCATTATTTTATGGGGTGTTAGAATTAATGAATCTCCTGATGACCACAACTTCTATTTTGAGACAAATAAACTTGCTAGAACACTTGATCCAACACGCCAAACAGGTGGTGTTAGAAACATCCAATTTTCAGAGTTTTTAGAAGATGTTTATACCTATAATGATTTTTCTCACACAGGACAAAATGCAGGATTAGATCCTAAAAAGAAGATTACAAAAGATGTACCATATTTTGTTACTGAATATAATGGACATATGTTTCCAACAAAACGATATGATCATGAATCTAAACGACTTGAACATACAAAAAGACATTTCAATGTTTTAAATACGATGATGGATATGAATAATGACATCGCTGGATCAATCGGTTGGTGTATGAATGACTATAATACACACCAGGAATTTGGTTCGGGTGATAAGATTTGTTATCATGGTGTTTTAGATATGTTTAGAATACCAAAAATTGCAGCTTATGCTTATGCTTCTCAACATCATAAAGGTGATGTCATGGAAGTCTTATCAACGATGAATTTAGGAGAATATCAAGGTGGACTACTTCCTGAAGTTTATATAGCAACCAATCTTGATTACGTAAAACTCTTTAAGAATGATACATACATTGATACATTCTATCCCGATAAAAAGACATATCCACATTTAGTGCACCCACCAATTGTCATTAAAGATTTTATTGGTGAATCGTTAGCTCTTCAAGAAAACATGAAGAAAAAAGATGCAGAAAAAGTTAAACAAGTATTTAAAGCGATTAGTACTTATGGTAATAGATTACCTCTATCATATAAGTTAAAGATGTTATTCTTACTAAAGAAATATAAGATGACTATTGATCAAGGAATCAAAATGTTTTATAAGTACACATCAGGATGGGGTTCAGAAAAACTCAAGTATCGTTTTGAAGGATATAAAGATAACATCTTAGTGAAAGAAGTTGTCAAAGAAAATATATCAAAGACTTCTTATGAATTATCTTCAAAAAGAGATCATTTAGTGATTGATGACACATATGATGTTCTTGCCTTTCATGTCAAAAAAGTAGATAGTTCAAATCAGTTAGTACCTTACGCTTTCGATGCATTCAAGATTGAAGTGAGTGGTGCGATTCAACTCATTGGACCCAATCAACTTTCTTTAGTTGGAGGAGCTATCGGTTTTTATGTTAAATCCGTTGAACAAGGGGTAGGACATATTAAGATTGTATTTAATGATACTATCATAGAAAGACAGGTGATAGTTCGTGATTCAAGATAAGAAAGAAAAAGTTGGATTACTTGATGGTCTTGATGTGTGGCATACAAAACCTGTTTTAGGTTTACCAAAAGTTTTGATGACTGATGGACCTCATGGATTAAGAAAACAACTTGATGTTAAAGATCATTTAGGGAAAAAAGGAAGCGTTCCTTCAACATGTTTTCCCACAGCCAGTCTTTTAGCGTGTAGTTTTGATCGCCAGTTGTTAAAAGAAGTTGGTCAAGGTATTGCTTATGAAGCGAAAGCTCACCAGGTTCATATGGTATTAGGACCTGGCATTAATATTAAAAGAAGTCCTTTATGTGGTAGAAATTTTGAATATTTCTCGGAAGATCCTTATTTAACTGGAGAATTAGCAGCATCTTATGTTCGTGGTGTTGAAGATGAAGGCATTGGGACATCAGTCAAGCATTTCTTTTGTAATAATCAAGAAAAAAATCGCTTTTTTATCGATAGTATCGTCGATGAACGAACGATGCATGAAATCTATTTAAGTGCATTTAAAAGAGTCGTTAAAGAAAACCCTGCATCCATCATGGCATCCTATAATAAAATCAATGGTTTTTATGGCACTGAGTCGCCAATCATCAACGACGTCTTAAGAAACACATGGGGATTTAAAGGAATTGTTGTCAGTGATTGGGGAGCAATATCTAATCGCGTGAGTAGTCTTAAAGCTGGATGTGATTTAGAAATGCCATCATCGATGGGATACCACGAAAAAGAATTAATGATAGCAAGCGAAGAAGACCCCATCTTAGAACAAGCCATAGAATCATCATTTGATAGAATGTCATCATTTGCTAAAACATATGGAAAAAATAAACATGATTCATATGATATTGATTCGCATCATAGACTAGCAATCAAAGCTGCTGCTGAGTCCATGGTCTTGCTTAAAAATGAAGACGTATTACCTTTAAAGCTACGGGAAAAAGTTTTAATCGTTACAGGATTTGATGAAAACATTAGATATCAAGGTGGTGGTTCATCACATATCAATCCCACAAAATTAGATAACATTAAAGACATTTATCAACAGTACAGTTCACAAATTAAATTAACCAAAGGTTTTCGAATAGATCAAGATTCTGATGATCAAGCTTTAATTGATGAAGCATTACTTCAAGCAGTTAAAGCGGATAAAGTTGTTTTAATACTTGGATTAACGGATGCGATGGAAACTGAAGGTTTTGATCGCACGCACTTAAATCTTCCAAGGAATCAAATCAATTTACTACAGAGAGTGACACAAATTCATCCTGAAGTTATTGTAGTTGTTTTAGGTGGTTCAGTTGTAAACTTAAATTTTGAACCACATATTAAAGGACTTATACAAGCATACTTAGGAGGACAAGGTGCAGCAACGGCTATCTTTGATATCCTCTATGGAAAAACAAATCCTTCAGGAAGACTTGCTGAAACATGGATAGATGATATCAATCAATGCAATGTAACACTCACAAATGATAATCATGCAGTCTACTATGATGAATCAATTTATGTTGGATATCGTTATTATTCATCTTATAACAAACCTGTTCATTTTCCATTTGGTTATGGATTATCCTATAGTAAGATAACATACCAAGATTTTAAAATCATTGATAACAAAGATTCATTTATTGTATCGATGAAGCTTAAAAATGAGGGTCCATATCAGGCTAAAGAAGTTATACAGGTCTATATTGAAAACAACGTATCATCGCTACATAAGGCGAAAAGAGAGTTAAAAGCATTTGACAAAATGCATCTTGAAATAAATGAAGAAAGAGAAATATCTATCACTTTACCTAAAACAGCATTTGAAGTATATGATACGGAAACAAAATCGTTTGTTATTGAAAAAGGACTTTATAAAATACAGGTAGCAAAACATGTTAATGAGATTTTATATGAAGAAGCCTTTGAAATAGATGGCGTTGAATTAATATACTTACAAACATCCTATCAAAAAGAGTCCTATGATACATCTGACTTTGAAAGATTATACAAACAAGCACTACCTCCTAGAAACATCAAGAAGAAAAGACCTTACACAACAAACTCAACACTAGAAGACCTTTCTCAAACATTTATTGGGAGAAAAATTGCAAAAATGATTTTAAAAGAAGGTCAAAAAGCTATGGCTGATGTCACCGATCCTTGGATGGTTGAAGTTGCAAAAAAGACACTTTTAGAAACACCACTAAGAATGCTTGCACTCTTTAGTGATGGTAGTGTAAGTTTTAATATGTTAGAAGGCATTATCGATTTAGCAAATCTAAAAATTTTAAAAGGCATCAAAAAACTGATGAAAGATAAGAAGGATAAAAAACATGAATGATGTGAAAGTTAGTAAACGAACGAAGTTTACCTATGCTGGTTCAGGTGTAGGTAGGGATATGATGTATGCCTTATATTCCAATTTCTTATTGATATTCTTTATCGAAGCAATCGGTGTTCAAGATTGGGAACTTCGAATGATTGGGTATGTGATTGCAGCTGCACGTGTATGGGATGCTATCAATGATCCGATGATGGGTGTTATTATCGATAACACGCACTCTAAATTTGGTAAATTTAAACCATGGATCTTAGCAGGGGCTATATCATCAGCCATCATCTTCTTCCTATTATTCCAAAACTTTCAGTTAACAGGTGTTGCGTTTGTTGCAGTTTATGGATCTCTTTATTTCTTATCAGGTATGGCATTTACCATGAATGATATCTCGTATTGGTCCATGTATCCATCGCTAACTACTAATCCAAAAGAACGAGAATCGATTGGTTCACTCGCGAGAATATTTGCAAGTATTGGTATGTTTTTAATTATTGCTACAGTACCTATTCTTTATCAAAATGCAAGCATGGGTCGTGCTCAAGCATTTTCTATCATTGCACTTGTTGTTTGTTTGATTTATTTAATTTCACAAGTTATTCTTGTTGTTTTTGTTAAACAACCCAAAAATAGAATCGCTGAAATAAACCAACAAAAAACAACCTTAAAAGACATGTTTAAAATTATTGCTAAAAATGATCAATTACTTGTTATTATTGTTTCTATATTACTTTTTAATACAGGTTATTTTATTACAGCTCAATTAGGATTAATTTTCTTCAATTATGATTTCAATAAATACGGTGGAGGAGAATTTTTAATTTTCTCAGTCATTTTAGCAGTAAGTCAGTTATCTGCATTATCTCTATTCCCAATATTAGCTAAAAAAATGACAAGAAAACGTATTTTTGGTATAGCGATTATTATGATTGTCATTGGATATGCCATTTTCATGAGTGTTAATTATGTTTTACCGATGAATATGCTAATCATTGGTTTAGCAGGTCTAGTACTGTTTAGTGGACAAGGTTTTATTCAAGTACTCGTTTTAGTCATGTTAGCTGATACGATTGAATATGGACAATGGAAACTTGGAACTAGAAACGAGAGTGTTGTGTTTGCGATTAATCCATTTGTTACGAAGATGGCTACTGCTATACAAACGCTTGTCTTAACGCAAACATTAACAAGATCTGGATTAAACAGGTTAGTGATTAACCCAACGACAGAATTTGTTGAAAACAATCCAGGTGTTGATAATGAAGTCATTCGTGATTTTATCGCAAGCAGAGTAACACCTGAGATGTTACTCAGTTTAAGAGTATCCATGATTGTTATTCCACTTATCTTAATTGTTTTATCGTATGTGATTTATCGATTGAAGTATAAAATCGATGATAAAATGTATCAAGAGATTACAAAAGATTTAGAGTTAAGAGCACTAGAAGAAGGAAAAGTTGCATAAAAAAAGCTTGGGTTAGGTCTCTAACTCAAGCCTTTTTTCTTGATATTTGAATGTCTTTTAATTCATCTTTTGAAAATATATATTTTTTCTTGCAGAAATGACACTCTATCTCCGCTTGTCCATCTTCATGGATGAGTGAATGCAGTGTTTCATCATCTAAAGCAGATAATGATCGTGCAAATCCATCTTTTGAGCAGTGACATGTATAGGAGATAGGCTGTTTTCTTAAGATATGTTCGGTATTGTTTGCAAGAAGTGATAAAATTTCTTCTGGTGTTTTACCTTCATGGATGAGTGTAGACATCGGAGGTAATTTTTGAATAAGTGATTCAATGTAGGTAATCGTTTCTTCCGTAACATTTGGCATGAGTTGCAAGATATAACCACCACTTGCTAAACACGTTTGATCAGTATTGACTAAAACGCCAAGACCAACGGATGCTGGTGTTTGTTCAGAAGTAGCGAAATAATAGGTAAAATCATCACCGATTTCTCCTGTTTGAAGTTCTGATGAAGATGTGAAGTAATCTTTCATACCTAAATCTTTCGTTATATGAAGAAAACCACTGCCTACGGCTTGTCCGACATTTAATTTTCCTTTTTTAGGACCATCTTCATATTTTAGATACACATGAGGGTATTGAATTTCAGCACGAACTTCACCTAAGTGATTACTTTCTACAAGCATCGTACCCACAGGTCCATCACCTTTGATTCTTAAGGTGATTCGCTCACCCTCTTTATACATTAAACCCATCATGGCTGATACGGTTAAAAAGCGACCTAAAGCAGCGGTAGCTGTTGGCCATGTATCGTGAATCTTTCTCGCTTCTTCGACTAATTTAGTTGAAGATGCAACATATATTCTTACGGTTTGATTATAAGCGGTTGCAATAATTGCATAGTCTTTCATGGTATCATTCCTTTTCAACATTCATTGTAGCATAATTGCATGATAATAACGAATATGATACAATGAATCAGGTGATAAAATTGGCATATAAAATTGGAAACATGACAATTGAAAATAAAGTCATTCTCGCTCCTATGGCTGGTGTATCCAACAGTCCTTTTCGCATATTATCTAGAAAATATGGTGCCGGTGTCGTCTATGCTGAAATGGTTTCAGATAAGGGACTACTCCATAAAAATGAAAAAACAAGAAAACTTCTTTATATGACCGACTATGAAAAACCCATGGCTCAACAAATCTTTGGTAGTGATCTAGAAACCATGGTTGAAGCAGCCGTTTATATTGATAAACATAGTAATTGCGATATCATCGATATCAACATGGGATGTCCTGTACCTAAGGTTGCTATTAGGGCACAAGCAGGAGCATCACTGATGAAAAATCCTGATTTAATTTATGATATCGTCAAAGCGATCAAAGAAAAAGTGTCAAAACCTGTCACTGTTAAAATAAGAAGCGGTTGGGATTTTGATTCAGTTAATGCAGTTGAAGTAGCTAAGCGAATTGAAGAAGCAGGTGCGGATGCGATTACTGTACACGCAAGAACAAGGTCTCAAGGTTACAGTGGTAAAGCTGATTTAGATGTGATTAAAGCAGTTAAAGAAAGTGTGAAGATACCTGTTTTTGGTAATGGTGATGTCATTGATGGACCATCAGCTAAAAAAATGCTTGAATATACAAAATGTGATGCAGTGATGGTTGGTCGAGCAGCACTTGGTAATCCTTGGATTTTTAGAGAAATTAATGCATATTTGGAAGATGGAAC
>SBGC01000173.1 GCA_006226985.1 Bacillota bacterium
GTAAAACGATGCAAAAAGACTATGCAAACATGTTTAAAGCATTATCTGATGAGAATAGACTCAAGATTTTAGAACTACTGATTCAAGGTGAAACATGCGGCTGTACATTGATTGATAAATTGCCAATCAAACAACCCACACTTTCTTATCATTTAAAAACATTAACAGATGCTGGATTAACTAAAGCCTATCGAGATGGTAATTGGATTAAGCATCACGTTGATTTAAAGAAAATTGATGATCTTATCCAATTTTTGACAGATCTTAAGGTGAGTGAAGCATCATGCAAGGTATAAAAGATTTTTTTAGTTTCTTAAATAATCAACTTTTAAAGATGGAGTGGCTTGATAACATCGTTTCTCTCTTACTAAGAGAAGTATTTAAACTTGACCAAACCTCTATGCTTTATAAAAGTCTTTCATTTTTCATTTATGATGTCATAAAGATATTTATTTTACTTGCTACATTAATCTTTATAGCGTCTTACATTCAATCATATTTTTCACCAGAGAGAACGAGAAAAATACTTTCTAAACATAAAGGTATCGGTGCAAACACAATTGGCGCATTATTAGGCACGGTTACACCGTTTTGTTCGTGTTCATCTATTCCGATTTTTATCGGATTTACAAAAGCAGGATTACCTTTAGGTGTAACATTTTCATTTCTAATCTCATCACCACTTGTTGATTTAGCATCGGTCATTTTATTAGCCAGTATTTTTAACTGGAAAATAGCGATTGCTTATGTCGTCGTAGGTTTAATTATCGCGATTATTGGTGGAACACTAATAAGCATCTTCAAGATGGAGAAATATGTTGAATCTTTTGTGATGGAAAATATTGATCCTTCTCAAATCGATAACATTGAATATAAGATGAGCCGAAAAGAACGTGTGAAGTACGGTTTTGATCAAGTCAAAGAAATCATTCATAAAGTTTGGATTTATATTTTAATTGGTGTTGGTATTGGCGCACTCATTCATGGATTTATTCCAGAGAATTGGATTATGAGTGTATTAGGAGATAAAAATATATTCTCAGTCATCATCGCAACGATTATGGGTATTCCTATGTATGCAGATATTTTTGGAACACTACCCATTGCAGAAGCATTAGTTTCTAAAGGTGTAGGTATTGGTACTGTCTTAGCATTTATGATGGCTGTTACAGCACTATCACTTCCATCAATCATTATGCTGAAAAAAGTTGTTAAGACAAAACTTCTTGTTACATTCGTTAGTATTGTAACGATTGGAATAATCATCATGGGTTATTTGTTTAATGGATTTAGCTATTTATTCATATAGAAAGGAGAAAATGACTATGACAATAAAAGTATTAGGACCAGGATGCAGTAATTGTAAAAAGGTTTATCAATTAGCAGAACAAGCGATAAAAGAATTAAATTCAAAAGCTGAGTTAATTTATGTCACTGATCTTGTAGAAATATCAAAAACTGGATTGATGAGAACGCCAGGTTTAATGATTAATGACAAAATTGTATCCTATGGAAGAATTCCTTCTTTAGATGAAGTAAAAGAGTTTATTGCAAAAGCTTAAGGAGCCATTCATGAAAATTAGTTTCTTTGAAAAATACTTAACATTATTTGTACTTATATGTATGGGTATTGGATTACTTGTAGGTTACTATTTAGATTTTATTCCAGCATTTTTAAATCAATTTGAAGTTGCTAGTGTGAATATTCCTATTGGATTACTCATCTGGCTGATGATTTATCCAATGATGCTTAAAGTCGATTTCACATCCGTAAAACACGTTGGAAAGAAACCGAAAGGACTTTACTTAACATGGGTTGTTAATTGGTTAATTAAGCCATTTACCATGTTTGGAATAGCGTATCTATTTTTCTATGTTATCTTTAAAAATATTATTCCTATCCATTTACAACAAGATTACTTAAGAGGGGCAGTTTTACTTGGGGCAGCTCCATGTACAGCGATGGTTTTTGTCTGGAGTAGTTTAACCAGAGGTAACCCAGCATATACACTTGTACAGGTAGCTACCAACGACTTAATTATTCTGATTTTGTTTGTACCTATTGTTGGTTTATTACTTGGCATCGGTGGATTTAGTGTTCCTTGGGCAACATTATTCTTATCTGTATTTCTGTTTGTTGTTGTGCCTTTAGTTGCAGCATCTTTAACAAGATACTATATGATTAAGCATAAAGGACTTGATTATTTTACAACCAAGTTTATTCCTAAATTTAGTTATGTGACAATTAGTGGATTATTGCTCACCCTCATTTTAATCTTTTCACTACAAGTTGATCTTATCCTAGAAAATCCACTTCATATTTTACTAATTAGCATACCCCTCATTATTCAAACATTTTTAATTTTCTTTATTGCATATGGTGGGGCTAAGTTATTAAAACTCAATCATGAAGTAGCTGCTCCAGCAGGTATGATCGGTGCATCCAACTTCTTTGAATTAGCAGTAGCAGTTGCTGTTGCATTATTCCCGCTCAATCCCGGTGTAGCACTTGCTACAATCGTTGGTGTTTTAGTCGAAGTACCCGTTATGTTGATTTTAGTCAAAATAGCAAATAAAACCAAACATTGGTTTAAAGAAGGAGAAGTTATCAATGAGAAAGCTTAAAATAGCATTTGTATGTGTACACAATAGCTGTAGAAGTCAAATGGCAGAAGCTATAACTAAACAACTAGCATCTGATTTTTTTGAACCCTATAGTGCAGGTACTGAAACAAAGCCTCGAATTAACCAAGATGCAGTTCGCATTATAAAAGACCTATACCATGTTGATATGAATCTGACACAAAAGTCAAAACTACTTGATGATATTCCACAAGAACTTGATGTGTTAGTCACCATGGGCTGCAATGTTGAATGTCCATTTATACCCACTCAGCATCGTGAAGATTGGGGTTTAGATGATCCAACTGGTTTACCTGATGAAGCATTTTTAGAAACTGCTAGACTTATCAAAGAAAAGCTTTTACTACTTAAAAAGAAAATTGAAAACAAAGAAATTCACATTGAGGAATAAAAAAAATGGCTTACGATAAGCCATTTTTATTTGATATTAATGTCTCCAGATAATGTTTTTTGACGAATGATTTCAATATGTTCTTTTCGATCATTATCGATTGAACAATCGCCACTAATGGAGTCAAACGATAGTTTTTTAATGTATAGATTTCGGCCATTTGCATCACCACTAACAGCTTGGAAGTATAATGTGCTTGCTTCAGTGTTTGATGCATTGAAATCGCCACTAACAGTATGGAATGTCAAATCTGTTGTAATCTGTGTATCATCTATTGTAGTATCGCCACTAACAGTGCTCAATTGGATGTTATTAAACTGTGATTTTTCAACTGTTAAATCACCGTTAACCGTGTGAATATTACACTCTTGGGCGTTTATATCCTTAAATACCATATCACCCTCAGTTGAATTGACTTTTAATGAATTAACCTTAAACAGTTTAATTTCAAGATCACCATTCACAGTTTTATGATTAAGCTCCTGAACATCCATATTACTTGGGATTTCTACAATCACATCATTTGATGATCGACTAAAGGATACACCAAAGAATAGTGATAACTTTTGATCGTTTTCTATCTTTAAAACATCATTTTCGTAGGTTATTTTATATTTTTGTTTTGTTTTTTGTTCTTTCAATATGACTTTTATTTGGCTTGAATCGACTTGATAATACGTAACATTATCATTTGTGAGTCTCGTAAGCACAGATAACATTTTTGAAGTTGGTTCAAAAACATATGTCTTATCTTCATCAGTCTCTTCAGTAGGTTTATTAACCTTTGGTTCAATTTCAGCAAGTTCACTTGCAAGTTTTTCGGGATTTCCAAATTTAAGTTTGATGTCATCATCTGATATACCTTCTTCCTTTGCAGAAGCAATCATTTCTTCCAT
Source organism: Bacillota bacterium (assembly GCA_006226985.1). Taxonomy (GTDB): domain Bacteria; phylum Bacillota_I; class Bacilli_A; order Acholeplasmatales; family Acholeplasmataceae; genus Peloplasma. The sequence goes on from SBGC01000173.1 coordinate 3,931, forward strand.
ATCAGATAAAATTTCATTTATTTTATCTTCATTTACGTTCATTTTGAGCAATGCGTTCTTTAAATCTTCTAAATATGTCTTCATTCTTTTTACCTCCCTGGTTAATGATTTGGTAAACGCCACCGATGAAGGCGTTCCATTCTTCACGTAATTCTAAATAGTACATAAATCCTTTTTCAGTCATTTGGTAATATTTTCTAGGTGCACCTTCGTTAGATTCAACAAGGTATGTATTAAAGTATTTATCATTAGTCAATCTTCGAAGGATCGGATATATGCTATTATCACTCACATCAATTGCTACTGATAATTGATTGATAATCGCATAACCATATAAATCTTCTTCAACCAAAATGGATAGTACACATAATTCTAGTATTCCTTTTTTAAATTGAGCATTCATGGTCATCTTCCTTTCTTCGACTCAATTATAACACGGTATTATTCAATACACAATACCTTTTGATGAATATTATAGAAGAAAATAAAAGGACTTCAAAGAAGTCCTATTTTTTAACATTTTACATTTAATAACTGATTATCTCTGATGCATCATGATTTCGATACCTGCATGTAGACCTTCATCTTCATAAATGAGCTCTTTTTTATGGTAGAGTCTTATACGAATCGATCCAGATAAGCCTTCTTTAATTTGGTCAATCATTTCACCCTTTTTAGGAGCCGCTAAACTTATTTCAGTTTTCGAAATGGCTATCAATTCGAGAGTTAATCGACCTTTTTTAACACGATAGAAGACATAACCTTGTTTAATATCTTCGTATGTTATTTTACTGAAGTTATAAGTAGCGAATCGATACTCTTTACCATTTAATAATAAATTAGCAATTAATCCTTTAAACGATAGTCCCATAAATGGAATGGTTGCATAGGAAAACATAAATGAGGTTTTTGGGTTATGTATGAAATGGTTGGATTGAATCCATACATATTGTGAAGGGAACGATTTACCCCAGTCTTTTTCAATATAACCTTTCGCATGATTAAAAGATACGATTTGATGATCAAGTCTAAGCTTTCCTTCTAGTTGATGAGTCATACTGACGACACCATGATAGCACTCCATGAATCCAAGATAACCAAAAGGACCCATGATATTAGGCATATAGACACTCTTTTTAATAGGTGTTAGCTCAGATAGTTCAATAATACCAAATAAATCAAGTGTTTCATTTTTAAGCTGAATATCAATTTTTTTCTTTGAAAAATAGTTTCTACCTATGCGAATATAAAACTCATCTTTTCCAAATTCAAACTCGCTTTGCTCAAACCTAAAGTAAAAGCTCTTAAGTCGTACTTCACCTTCATCACTGTGTGAAATAAAAACTTGAATAAACGCATGAGGATCTTTGATAGCTAGACTAATTCCAGGAATCAGGGCAATTGTGTAGTCTTCGTATTGGCTAACAAGTTTATAGTACCAACCCTCAAAGTAATCTTTTTTCTTTTTTGCTCCTTGAAAATATTCTGGATGAATCAATTTCTTGAAGTACATAAATCCTCCTTTAGCAAAAAAGCGAAAAATTCGCTTTTTATGGTTGAAGTGCTCCGACTAGAACTAGCCAAGCTAAAATTGATTTTGCGACTAAACTTAAAACGATATACGTTCTTTCACCATAAAGATAGTCTTTCCATTTACCTTTTCCAAGATATTGAAACACCATGTTTACTGGGAATGAGTTGAAAGCTACAAAGTAAGTACCGACAATCGCCCAAACAAACCAAGGAACTTGAGCAGTTGCATCAGGAGATTGACCTGACATATATAAGATAATAGCAATCCATGGTGCTAAACCAGCAATGCTACCCCAAATAAATGGACCCCAGTCAACATTTTTCTTTTCTTTTCCTGAGTTAAGTTGTTCCATAACTAAACCAAATAAGTTCATCGATGCATTCACAATGAAAATCACGATGAGTGATGCGATGTCCCAAATACCAAATAGGTAAGAAATTAATACGATCATTACTGATGATGATAATGCATATTCAAACCATCTAAATTTATTAATTCCTTTTGATAAATCTTCGTTATAGATCTTGTTTAATTTCTTAGGGAATGAAACAAGCGCATGTGCTCCAGCTGAAATAAGTAAGAATGAAGCAACGAGTACGAAGAATGGAAGAGTGAATATCTCATTTCTGGCAAAATCTAAATATCCAGTATCTGGACCAGTCTCAACATATTGTAAATAATGTTGAAAAATAGTTAATCTAAAATTACCTAATCTTGTTACAGTTAATCCGATGACGATCATTAATAATCCTTGAATGAGGTGTAAGCCACCCATAATCATATTAAATCGTCTAAGTTTTAATAGTTTTTCTGTTTCCATAATAACACCATCCTTTGACATCATTTTATCATTATTTATTATAAATAAAA
>SBGC01000062.1 GCA_006226985.1 Bacillota bacterium
ACGCTCTTAAGGTTATGGAATACTTCTGCTCCCATACGAATAGCTTCTTTAAATGATTTAGCTCCTACTGGTAAAATCATGAATTCTTGGAAGTCAACGTTGTTATCAGCATGAGAACCACCGTTAATGATGTTCATCATAGGTACTGGTAATTGTTTAGTATTAAATCCTCCAAGATATTGATAAAGTTCAACACCTAAGAAGTCTGCAGCAGCTTTTGCGACAGCCATTGAAACACCTAAAATAGCGTTTGCGCCTAATTTTGATTTGTTTTTAGTACCATCAAGTTCAATCATAAGTTGATCGATACCTACTTGGTTAGTTACATCAAAACCAATAAGTTCTGGTGCAATCACTTCGTTAACATTATGTACTGCATTTAGTACACCTTTTCCTAAATAACGTTTTTTGTCTCCGTCTCTTAATTCTACTGCTTCGTGTTCACCAGTGGATGCTCCTGATGGAACCATAGCACGACCAAATGCACCTGATTCAGTGTAAACTTCAACTTCTACTGTTGGATTTCCGCGTGAATCTAGAACCTCGCGTGCGTAAATATCTGTAATAAATGGCATATAATCACTCCTTTATTTTATTTTTCTTTGCCGAATTTCTTTCACATATATTATACAGTATTTCATACTGTTTGAAAACAAATTGATTGATAAAAACGTTTACTTTGTCTTGATGAATGTGTAAATTGAACCAACCAAGAAAAAGATAAGTTCTAAAATATTCTCTATTTCAAAAAATAGTGGGGATCTCACATCAAAAAAAGAAAATGAATAAAGAGGGTTTAAGATGATTCTTAGTAATTCCCACGAAAAAACATCGATGTTTCTCATGAAGAAAAAACCTATCAAATACGTCACATTCATGATGTAAAATGCAATGATATACGCAAAAATACCGATAATTGAATAAACAATGTGATATTCCTGGTATGCATTTTTAATGCGTCTCGCAATATAAAAAGCAATAACAACAGTAAATATGAGTTGTAGATAAAGTCCAAATGTTTCTTCAACCATCAATTTGATTGCACCGACAAGTAAGCCAGATACGATGGCAATAAAAATGCCCGATTGAATAACGGGCAATAAATCTTCCCGATGAATAGGCTTGTTAAACAATTTCATAAAAACACCTCTTCCGCGGTTATTATAACATATTAGAGTTCTAAGTATTTCATTCGTGGTTTGATTAACATAAAGATAATCGTTACTAATATTCCTTTTGTAAGATTAAAAGGAAAATAACCAGCGATGGTAAACCATAAAAAGCTTCCTATATTAGGGAATTGAGCATTAGGGATCCATGTGAAGACTGAAAAATGAATATCTCCTGTAAAATAAGAAAAATAAAATGGTGTTGTAAACAGAAAGTTAACAGCCCAGAGCGTAATCGATAAAGATAATGTAATGATCGATGTATAAATAATCATTTCTTTGACATGAACTTTATTCCCATTAATGCTTACTTCATAGAATAAAGGTCTTGAGCGATCCTTTAAGACTCTTTTTGCAAGTGTATATCCAAAAATTATCGCAAAGGATGCAAAAACTGCGAGTAATTCACCGACAAGTTCATCAGGTGAAAACCCTCTAAAAAGTCGTCTAGCAAAAGCTCGAATTAATACGACAACAAATGTTTCCTTTGTTCCTAAGACGAGAAGTGCAATTAAAATAGCAACTTCGCTAAAGTCAATTTTTAGAAATTGGAAACCTGGTACTGGCCACGTAATTTCAATAAGTGATAACACAATTGAAACAGCAGCGAGTGATACTACATAAAGCATTTTCTTTAAGCGTAAGTAATTTGACATGTGATTTACCTCCTAAGTAACAAAAAATCGCCAAATTACTTCGGCGACAAAAGAACGTCAAAAAGACTATATCTTCTTCCATCCAGACTTTACTGTCGGTCCCTGAATCTCACAGGAGTCTGCCCAAAGGCTCGCGGACTATACCGCCGGTCACGAATTTCACGTTGCCCCGAAGTATTTAATTACGGCTATATTTTATCATAATTTTTACAATTATCAATACACTTCATTTGAAAACGTTTTTTTTAGTGGTTATTATACAAGTATAATCGTTTTAAAGTATAATAAGAATGACAAAATCTTTGTAAGGAGTTATTATGAATAAAAAATTTGCAGGTTTAATTATTTTAGATGGCTATGGACTCGCTCCTGATTCTCCATCAAATTCAGTATCATTAGCTAAGAAACCATTCTTAGATAAATTATTTAGTGAGTATCCCACAAATGTATTACAAGCATCTGGTGAATATGTAGGTCTACCTGATGGTCAAATGGGAAATAGTGAAGTCGGTCATTTAAATTTAGGTGCTGGTCGTATTGTTTATCAATCACTCACACGCATTAATGTTGCGATTAAAGATGGGTCTTTCTTTAAGAATGAAGCATTTTTAAGTGCTATAGCTTATGCTAAAAAGCATAAAAGCAACCTTCATATATTCGGTCTTGTGTCTGATGGTGGAGTACATGCATATCCAACACATATTAAAGCTCTTCATGATCTTGCTGTAAAAGAAGGTATCACTCCTTATTTACATGCTTTTATGGACGGCAGAGATACTCCTCAAACCTCTGGTTTAGGTTTCTTAAAAGAACTCATTGATTATGGTATGAGAGTTGCTACGGTATCTGGTAGATATTACGCAATGGATAGAGATAATAACTGGGATAGAATTCAAAAAGCATTTGATAATATGGTTTTAGGCACTGGTGCACATGAAAAGAGCGCATTAGAAGGCATTCAAAAGTCTTATGATCAAGGTGTCACTGATGAATTTATTATACCTTTTGTAGTTGAAGAAAAAGGTTTAATTAAAGATAATGATGCGATTATATTTGCTAATTTTAGACCTGATAGAGCGATTCGTATCGCTACTGCTTTCTCAAATCCTTCAGCTACTTCACTTTATCAAACACCTGGAAAAGCGAATTTTGATGCAACACATGTACCTAAGAATATTTTCTTAGTATCCATGATGCATTATAATGAATCCGTTAAAGGACCTTTAGCATATGAACTACAAACACTAGATAACTTGTATGGTGAAGTTATAGCTAACGCTGGATTAACACAATTAAGGATTGCAGAAACAGAAAAATATGCACATGTTACTTTCTTCTTCGATGGTGGATCTGAGAAAAACTTAAAAGGAGCAACACGTATTTTAGTTGAATCTCCAAAAGTTCCAACATATGATTTGAAACCTGAAATGAGTGCTTATGAAGTAAAAGATAAAGCTGTTGAAGCGATTTTATCGAACAAATTCGATACGATGATTTTAAATTTCGCGAATCCAGATATGGTAGGACACACAGGTTCTATTGAAGCAACCACAAAGGCTGTTGAAGCTGTTGATGCGTGTGCAAAAGAAGTTGTCGAAGCCATTTTAAAGATTGGTGGTACATGCATTGTTTTAGCAGACCATGGAAATGCTGAAAAGATGAGAGATGAATTTGGAAACCCACATACCGCACATACAACAAATTTAGTTCCAGTTGCTATTACTGATAAATCCGTTAAACTAAACACAGGATCTTTATGTGACATTGCTCCTTCATTACTTGATATCTTGGGTGTTAAACAGCCTAAAGAGATGACTGGTAAATCACTTATCATAAAATAACAGATGCAAATTCGCATCTGTTTTTTTTCGAAGTGATAAAATCAACTTAAAAGGAGTGATTTGATGAAAGTAAACACATATATACATTTATATACTGAAAATGTACCTGCTTCAAGAAACTTTTTTACAAAAATTGGCTTAACGATTAAAGACGATTACTCAAACGAAAAAGGATTTTGTGTAGAGTTTAATAAGAACAATTACTTGATGGTCTTAGAAAAATCACACTTTCTATCGTTTCATCCAACGCTAAAACTTGCACAACAAGATGTTCATAGTTCATTTATTAGTTTAGAAATGAAAAGCATTGAGCATGTTGATAAATTCATGAAAAAAGTTTTAAAAAATGGTGGGATAGAAACCGAAAAAGCATCTGATGATGAATGGGTTTATTATCGTTCATTTAAAGACTTAGATCTAAACCAATTTGAAGTATTCTATATGAAGCAAAAAGATTAATCTTATCTTCATAAAAAAATCCCTCTTCATCTGAAAAGGGAGTTTTTTTTATTCTTCGTTCATTTCAATAACATCAAGATCAAAACCGATCTTTTTTATTGCATCTACAAGCTCAAGTTCATTCGTATCTTTGTTATCGAAAACTATCTTTCCAATTTTTTGAGCAGCATCATACTCAAAATGCTTCGCTCCTTTATAATATAATGCATTTTCGATTGAAGTTAAACATCCGGTGCAGTGTAATAAGTTCTTAAAAACAACATACATGACTGGCATAAAAATAACCTCCGTTACATTAATTTTTGAATATAGTATTCAATAACAGCTTGAGTTCCGAAATCTTTAAAGCCTAAATCATAGAGTTTTTGATAAATTTCTGCTACTTTTTCAACAATAGGTAATTTTAAATCATCTTTTTCTTCTAAAACTAGTTTTAAATCTTTTAAATAATGCTTTAAATAGAAACCTGGTTGATAATCCTTTTGAACCATCTTAGGTCCGTTTTTAGCTGCTTGCCAAGAATTCGCAGAGCCACCTACAATCACTTCTAGCATTTGATAAGGATCTAGGTTTTTGGTTTGTGCGTATGTTAATGCTTCTGCTATGCCGATGATGTTTCCTGCAATGACTGTTTGATTTGCGAGTTTTGCATGCATCCCTGATCCAGCTTTACCCATGTAGGTGATTTTTGAACCCATTTTTTCTAATAAAGGTAATATTTTAGAATACGTTTTTTCATCTCCACCAACCATAATGGATAGTGTGCCATTAATTGCACCTAAATCTCCACCTGTTACAGGGGCATCAATCATTGATAAACCTCTTTTTTTTGCTTTTTCATAGAGTTCTATTGCTAGTTTAGGTGATGATGTCGTCATATCAACTAAAATAGTTTGTGCATCTGCATATGTCATGACTTCATCATAGACTTCTTTGACATCACTTGGATATCCAACAATACTAAAGATAACATCTTTACCTTTAACAAGTTCTTTGATTGATTCACATACTTTAACCTTGGGTCCTAAAGCTCTCGCTTTTTCAAGGGTGCGATTGTAAACAGATACTTCGTGTCCTGCGTCAGCTAAATGGAGTGCCATAGGTTTTCCCATGACCCCAGTTCCTATCCATGCAATTTTCATTGTTTTTCCTATACTCTTTCCTTTAACCACGTTACAACGTCATTAAATACTTTTTCTCGATCTAAGTCATTAAATATTTCATGGTATGAATCTTGATAAATAATTAATGATTTTTGGTTATGTGGAATAAGTTCCATAAGTCGTTTACTAAATTCTACAGGTACGATTTTATCTGCACTGCCGTGAAGGATTAAAATAGGTGTCTGTTGATTTTTAATGTTTTTATTCAAATAACGAACACCGGATACAAACATATTTCCAGCAAGTGAAAAATAAAACTTTTTCAAGTTGAGAGGGTCATTAATATAGGCTTCTTCAACTGCTTTTATTCTTGAAAGTTGATCATCAGCAAAATTTGTTTTCTTAGCTAAAAAGCCTAGCCATTTGTAGCCTAAAAAGCGAAATGGGAGAACATCATTTATAAAGTAAGAAGGTGCAGCACTACTAATAATACCTTCAATATCATGATATTTAACGCCATACATATTAACAATAAGACCACCCATACTATGGCCTATAAGAAATATTTTTAAGTCAGACTTCTTCTTTTCGTCTAAAACAATTTCATGCAAATCATCAATTGTCTGATGAAAAGACTTAAGTGCTCCTCTTTTACCTTGACTTTGTCCATGCCCCCGAATATCATACCTAACGACGTTAAAACCTTCACGATTTAAGACATCTGTGATTTCTTGGTATCTTCCTGAATGTTCTGCAATGCCGTGTGTAATGATAATGGTTGCTTTTGCATTTTCTACACTATCTTTTTTGACGTGCAACAAAATATTGTTTATTAACATGCATAACAACTCCTTTCTTTATA